>NZ_JBFUJE010000008.1:0-31393 GCF_056401535.1 Luteibacter sp. P4_E6
GGACTGGTCATGCAGGAAGATCCAGAACTGGAGTTCCCGCGGTGCCTGCGTCTGTGGCTCTGCCGTGAGCGAGAATGCGCGCTTACTCGCCGACGGTGGGAGGGTGATCGCATCGTCCATCTCTGGCGCTGCRCTGCGGCGAATCCGTCCGGTCGATACCGTGGGCTCGAGCCGTTCGTCGGACACCGACACGCTCAGGTCGTCGCCGATGCGCGTAAACATCGCTTCAATACCATTCGACGTCCCGACATAGGTCATTGCATGGCTTCCATCGGGAAAGACCACGTCCGTATCGAGCTTTTCCTCGATGACGACCTGGTCGATCCCTTCGCCCCGTTCATCGTCGGCGGGGCGGGGGAGCGCGAACGCCTGCGGCAGGCCGGCAGCGACATAACCGTCGAAGAGTGTGGCTGAGGATGACTTGGCGAGGACGGTTGTCTGCCAACCGGCGAATGCCAATCCGATGGCCAGAGCGAGCTTGCTGGAAATGTGGGTCATGGGTGCTTCCATTCGGGAGGAGGGTGGGTGATGCCCGGAATAAACCCTACGGATCCTTGCGGGCGGGTGCTGTAGGCATCGGCTGGCTTGCAAGTCAGCGGAGACCTGGGACCTGGCTCTTCGGCCGCAGCGCCCGCGCTTTGCCCCACAGGTGCGAGGGGAATGCCCTTGCGAACGTCCATCCTCCGGGCAGCACAACACGCAAGAGGACATCGCGATGGACGGGCGTGCCCATGGACGACGCACCGCGCACGGCTGGGGAAGGCTGGACACGACGCTCGCCGAACTCGCGAAAGCGCGCGGAAGCCTTGGCGTGTTCGCCTACGAGTTCCTCTGCTTTGGCATGAAGCAGGCCTGGGCCTGCCTCTTCGGCGGTTGCATGGTGGCGCTGTTGCTGCTTTCGGGCCTTTACTGGCCGAAAGGCGCCCCGATCGCCCTGTACGACGCGCTCCCCGCTGTGGGCCGGGATGGTGCTCGCCGGCGCCATCTACCTGAACTTCTTCACCCACCACGGGGGTGCATGGCCGTGCGCCCGGGTATGGCGCCCGAGCGGGTCGCGCGGTGGCTGAGACGCGTGGCAGTGGCCGCAAACGCCCGTGAGCGCTACACTTTCGGTCTTGTTTCCCCACCTGCCCCCATGAGGTCGAGATGTTCCCGAAGGATGCAACGATCGCCGGCTACGACGACGAACTGGCCAAGGCCATCGCTAACGAGACCCGTCGCCAGGAAGATCACGTCGAACTGATCGCCTCCGAGAACTACGCCAGCCCGCGCGTCATGGAAGCGCAGGGTTCGGTGCTGACCAACAAATACGCCGAGGGTTACCCGGGCAAACGCTACTACGGTGGCTGCGAGTACGTGGACGTCGCCGAAAGGCTCGCCATCGACCGTCTGAAGCAGCTGTTCGGGGCGGACTATGCCAACGTGCAGCCGCATTCCGGCTCGCAGGCGAACCAGGCCGTTTACTTCGCTCTGCTGCAGCCCGGCGACACCATCCTGGGCATGAGCCTGGCCCACGGCGGTCACCTGACTCACGGCGCCAAGGTCAACCTCTCCGGCAAGATCTTCAACGCCGTGCAGTACGGCATCGACCCGGAATCGGGGCTGGTCGACTACAACGAAGTCGAGCGCCTCGCCGTCGAGCACAAGCCGAAGATGATCGTGGCCGGCTTCTCAGCCTACTCGCAGATCCTCGACTGGGGTCGCTTCCGCGCCATTGCCGACAAAGTCGGTGCCTACCTGTTCGTCGACATGGCGCACATCGCCGGTCTGGTCGCGGCGGGTGAGTACCCGAACCCGATCGAGCACGCGCACGTGGTCACCTCCACCACGCACAAGACGCTGCGCGGTCCGCGCGGCGGCATCATCGTCGCCAAGGGCCTGGGTGAGGAGCTGGAAAAGAAGCTGCAGTCCATCGTCTTCCCGGGCATCCAGGGTGGTCCGCTGATGCACGTCATCGCGGCCAAGGCAGTCGCCTTCAAGGAAGCGCTGGAGCCTTCGTTCAAGACCTACCAGGCCCAGGTGGTGAAGAACGCCAAGGCCATGGCGAAGACCTTCATCGAGCGCGGCTACAAGATCGTTTCCGGCGGCACCGAAAACCATCTCATGCTGATCGACCTCATCGGCCGCGATGCGACCGGCAAGGACGCGGAGGCGGCGCTGGGCAAGGCGCATATCACCGTGAACAAGAACGCGGTGCCGAACGACCCACGCTCGCCGTTCGTCACCTCGGGCCTGCGCGTCGGTACGCCGGCGATCACCACCCGCGGCTACGACGAAGCGGCCACGGTCGAGCTCACCCAGTGGATGTGTGACGTGCTGGATGCCCCTGGCGACGAGAAGGTCATCGCGGCCGTGCGTGAGAAAGTGACCGCGCAGTGTGCCAAGTTCCCGGTTTACGGCTGATCGATGCATTGTCCGTTCTGCCAGCATGAAGACACACGTGTCATCGACTCCCGTCTCACGGAGGACGGTGGCACGGTGCGGCGTCGCCGTGAGTGTCCGCAGTGCAGCGAGCGTTTCAACACGTTCGAAACGGCAGAGCTCAAGCTTCCGGCGATCGTCAAATCCGGCGATCGTCGCGAGCCCTTCGATGAACACAAGCTGCGCGTGAGTTTCGAGCGCGCGCTGCAGAAGCGTCCTGTTTCCAGCGATGCGGTCGATGGTGCCGTGCGCGCGGTGGTGAACGACCTGCGTCGCTGTGGCGAGCGCGAAGTACCGTCGCGACAGGTCGGTGAGCTGGTGATGCGCGAGCTCAAGGCGCTCGACCAGGTAGCCTACGTTCGCTTCGCCTCCGTGTATCGCCGGTTCGAGGACGTCCACGCCTTCCGCGAGGAGATCGAGAAGCTCGAACGCGACCTGCCGTCACTCGAAGGCCTGCAACTGCCGCTGCTGGACGCAGCCAGGCGCGGGCGCAAGAGCTGATCATGTCGCGGCCGTTCTTCCCCGCCATGGATCACGTACACATGGCGCACGCCTTGCGCCTGGCCGCACGCGGCCTGCACACCACGCAACCGAACCCGCGCGTGGGTTGCGTCATTGCGCGTGGTGAAACCGTGCTCGGTACGGGCTGGCACCCACGTGCCGGTCAGCCACACGCGGAAGTATTCGCATTGCGCGAAGCGGGCGAATCCGCGCGCGGTGCCACGGCGTACGTCACGCTGGAGCCTTGCGCGCATCATGGCCGCACGCCGCCTTGCGCCGATGCCCTGATTGCCGCCGGCGTCGGGCGCGTCGTCATCGCGCACGAAGACCCGTTCGACAAGGTCGACGGTGCCGGCATTGCCAGGCTGCGCGACGCGGGCATCGGTGTGCAGGTGGGCCTGATGCGCGACGCCGCGCGCGAACTGAATATCGGTTTCTTCAGCCGCATCGAGCGGCAACGTCCGTGGGTACGCGTGAAACTGGCGATGAGCCTCGACGGGCGCACCGCGCTGGCCGACGGCTCGTCGAAGTGGATCACCGGCGAGGCCGCGCGTGCCGATGTACAGCGCTGGCGCGCCCGTTCTTCCGCGATCCTCTCCGCGAGCGGTACGGTGCTCGCCGACGATCCGCATTTGACCGTGCGGTTGCCGGAAGGTGAGCCCTTCGTGCCGCCGTTGCGCGCGATCGTCGACACCCGGCTACGCACGCAGGCAGGCGCGAACGTGCTGGATGGCGCTGCGCCCACGGTGCTCTTCCATGCGGAGAATGCCTCGGTACCTGCGCACCTTTCCGATATCCGTCGCGCCGCCATCCGTCAGGAAGACGGCGGCGGCCTCGATCTGCGTGCGGTCCTTCACTGGTTGGCGCGCCATGACGTGAACGAAGTCCATGTCGAAGCCGGCCCGGTGCTTTGCGGCGCGCTGCTTGCCGCAGGTCTGGCCGACGAACTGATCGTCTACATCGCACCGATCCTGCTCGGACATACCGGTCGTCCGATGCTCAACCTGCCGCCGCTGGATGACATGGCGTCGCGGTGGAAACTGCATACGGTAGACCGCCGGCAGGTCGGCGACGATATGCGCCTGCAGCTGCGCCCGACGTCGTGACCGTGCGGTCCCACGTACGTTGGGGCATCGTTGGCTGCGGTGCGGTGACCGAGGTCAAGAGTGGCCCGGCCTTCTCCAAAGTTCCTGATTCGTCGCTCGTCGCGGTCATGCGCCGTGACGGCGACAAGGCACGTGACTATGCAGCGCGCCATGGCGTGCCGCGCTGGCACGACGACGCGGCGGCACTCATTGCCGACCCGGACGTCGATGCCGTCTACATCGCCACACCGCCCTCCAGCCATCGCGAGTACGCGCTGATGGCGATCGCTGCGGGGAAACCGGTGTACGTCGAGAAACCCATGGCGATCGACCACGCGGAATGCATGGCGATCGTCGAGGCGGGCAGGGCGGCCGGCGTGCCGGTTTTCGTGGCCTATTACCGCCGCATGCTGCCGCGTTTCCGCCGCATCGCGGCGCTGCTGGCCGAAGGTGCCATCGGCACGCCGCGACTGGTCAACGTACTTCTGCACCATCCCTTCGAAGCGCGTTATCAGGACCCGGCCAACCTGCCGTGGACCGTGCGCCCGGAGCTCTCGGGAGGCGGCATCTTCGTCGACATCGGCTGCCACACGCTGGACATCCTCGACTTCCTGCTCGGTCCCATCGTCACCGTGCGCGGTATGGTCTCGCATCAGATGGACGCCTATCCGGCCGAGGACACCGTGGCCATGGCGTTCTCGTTCGGATCCGGGGTGCTCGGTACGGGTCTGTGGAACTTCTGCGCGGACCGGCGGGAAGATCGCGTCGAGATCGTGGGGGATCGCGGGCGTCTGGTCTTCGCCACCTTCGGCGAAGGGCCCATCCGCCTCGAGGCTGGCGGTCGTGTGGAGGACATCCTTATCGCCCATCCCGAGCACATACAGCAGCCACTGATCGAATCCATCGTCGCCGAGCTGACCGGCAAGGGTGCCTGCCCGTCCACCGGCGAGACCGGGGCGCGGACCAGCTGGGTGATGGATCAGGTACTACGGGGCTAGAACCTCCGCCCGGTAGGAGCCGATTCATCGGCGATGCTCTTGCCTTCTGTGGGAGCCGATTCATCGGCGATGGGTGCTCGCCCCGAACGGGCCCGCTGCCGCGGGATCGCCGATGAATCGGCTCCCACAGGAGCAGGTGTGCCGTAACGGGGTCAACGGGTAGGTTCAGTGTTGCAATTGGGCTGGCGGGCCCCATGCTATTCTCCGCCGGCTGGTTCCCTTGGGGGAACTGGCCTCCACAGCGTCTTCAGGGCGGGGTGTGACTCCCCACCGGCGGTAGGTTTCCGCAAGGAAACGAGCCCGCGAGCGCTCCCGGTTTCGGCCGGGAGGTCAGCAGATCCGGTCCCATGCCGGAGCCGACGGTTACAGTCCGGATGAAAGAAGACGGCGTTCGCACGTTCCCCAGGGGACGCGCGACGCCATGCGCCTTGGGGCGTTTTTCGCTCATTACCGCGGGAAACGTTTCATGAAAATTCGACTCTGCACCACCGTCTCCCTGCAGGGAGGCTACTAATATGTTCACCGGCATCATCCAGGCCGTCGGCCGCATTGCGCGGCTGGAACCCCGTGGCGGCGACGTCCGCCTCGTCGTCGACACCGCCGCGCTCGACATGGCCGATGTCGCCCTGGGCGACAGCATCTCGGTTTCCGGCGTCTGCCTGACCGTGATCGACTTCGACACGACGAGCTTCGCCGCCGACGTTTCCAACGAAACCCTCGCCCACACCACGCTCGGCAAGCACAAGGCCGGCGATACCGTGAACCTGGAGAAGGCCTTGCGCCTGGCCGACCGCCTCGGCGGTCATCTGGTCTCCGGTCACGTGGACGGCGCGGGCAAGGTCGTTTCCGTCGTTCCGGACGGCCGCTCGCTGCGCTGGACCTTCGAAGTTCCCAGCGACATCGCGCGCTACATCGCGCACAAGGGTTCGGTCTGCATCGACGGGACCAGCCTCACGGTGAACGAAGTCAACGGCAATCGCTTCGGAGTGAACCTTATCCCCCATACGGTGGAACATACGACGTTCGCCGCGCGTCGCCCCGGCGATGGCGTGAACATCGAGGTGGACGTGGTCGCGCGCTACATCGAACGCCTGCTTTCCAGTGGTGACACCCCGCGCCTCGACGAGGCCTTCCTGAAGCAACACGGCTTCGTCTGACCCGGACCTCCCATGCCATTCAATACGATTCCCGAGATTCTCGAAGACCTCCGCCAGGGCCRCATGGTCGTCATCCTCGATGACGAGGACCGCGAAAACGAAGGCGATATCGTCATGGCCGCCGAGAAGGTGCGCCCCGAGGACGTCAACTTCATGGTCCGCGAAGCGCGCGGCCTGCTGTGCCTCACGCTCACCGAGAAGCACACGCGCCAGCTCGGCCTCAAGCCGATGGTCAGCGACAACAACTCGCCGTACCACACCAACTTCACGGTCTCGATCGAGGCCGCCGAAGGGGTGACGACGGGCATCTCCGCGCACGATCGCGCGCGCACGATCCAGGTGGCGGCGGCAGCGGATGCGAAGCCCGCGGACATCACCATGCCCGGGCATATCTTTCCCCTCACCGCGCAGGCGGGTGGCGTGCTCAGCCGTGCCGGCCATACCGAAGCCGGCTGCGACCTGGCCACTCTCGCCGGCATGCAGCCGTCGTCGGTGCTCATCGAGATCCTGCACGACGATGGCTCGATGGCACGGCGTCCGGAGCTCGAGATCTTCGCGGCGAAGCACGGCCTGAAGATCGGCACGATCGCCGACCTTATCCGCTACCGCCTCGAGACCGAGAAGACGATCGAGCGGGTACACGAAGAAGACGTCGACACCGAGTTCGGTCCGTTCCGCCTGGTCGCCTATCGCGATGTCATCCGTCACGGCCTGCACTTCGCCCTGGTCCGGGGCGACGTGACCGACGGCGAGCCGGTGCTCACCCGCGTGCATGTGCGCAACACGCTATCGGATGTCCTCCACCTCAAGCGCGACGACCTCGGACAGACGGTCACCGAAGCGCTGCGCAAGATCGACGCCGAGCAGCGCGGCGTCCTGGTGGTGCTCTCAGGTGCCGATGCACCCGAGGCACTGCTGGCGCGCCTCAGGCGTGACGCAGCACCGATGCCGGCCCCGAAAGACGACCAGGAATGGCGGCAGACCGGCCTCGGCGCGCAGATCCTCGCGGATCTTGGCGTCAAGCGTCTCCGCGTCATCGGCACGCCGCGTAAGCTTGTCGGCATCGCGGGCTTCGGCCTGGAAGTGGTGGAGCAAGCTGGCTGATGACCCCGAGTTACGATATTCGCCTGATCGCGCCGTCCGGTTACCCACACAACCCCGAAGCCATGGCTCGTGGCATCGCGCGACTGGAAGAGGCCGGCCACAACGTGCAGGGCAAGAACGTGCTCGAACGCCGCGAGCTGCGCTTTGCAGGTAGCGACGCCGAGCGCGCCGCGGACATCAACGCGCTGGCGGACACGTCAAAACCCTTGCCGGATGTCGCCCTGGCGATCCGCGGCGGCTACGGTGCCCACCCGCTGCTGCCCTTGCTCGACTACGACGGCCTGCGCCAGCGTCTCGGGGACGCCCCGCTGGCCCTGGTCGGACACAGCGATTTCACCGCCCTGCAGTGCGCGCTGTTTGCCCGAAGTGGGCTGGTGACCCTGGGTGGCCCCATGCTGGGCGCGGATTTCGGTGCACCCGAACTCGATGCGCAGACCTGGGAGCACTTCTGGGCCACGCTGGCGGCCGACGAAGGCCGTGCCACGTGGGACGCACCGGAAACCGAGGCCCTCGATGTCGAAGGGACGGTATGGGGTGGCAACCTGGCGATGCTCACCAGCCTCATCGGCTCGCCCTTCTTCCCCCGGATCGAGGGCGGCATCCTCTTCATCGAGGACATCGCCGAGCCGGCCTACCGGGTCGAGCGGATGCTCTATCACCTGTTCCACGCTGGCGTGCTGGCGCGGCAGAAGGTGCTGGTCATCGGCGACTTCACCAGCTACCGGACCACCGAATACGACAACGGCTACGACCTGGACGCCACCTTCGAGCGGATTGCCGCCGTCGCGGGCATCCCGATCGTCCGTGGCCTGCCGTTCGGCCACGATGCGGCCAAGTTCACCCTGCCTTTTGGCGCCCCAGGGCGGCTCGTCGTCGCCGATGGGACCGCCGTGCTCACCTTCAGCGGCCACCCCAGGCCGAAAACCCCGTAAAATAACCGGCCGCCAGCGGCCCGCCCGCCACAGGACTACCCATGAAGATCATCGAAGGCGATTTCGCCACCCCCAAGGGCCGCTTCGCCATCGTTGCCGGTCGTTTCAACGCGTTCGTCGTCGAGCCGCTGGTCGAGGGCGCGCGCGACGCGCTGGTTCGCCACGGCGTGAAAGAGGACGCGATCGACCTGATCCGCGTCCCCGGCGCGTTCGAAATCCCGCAGGCGGCCTACAAGATCGCCAGTTCGGGCAAGTACGCCGCCGTGCTCGGTCTGGGCGCGGTCATTCGCGGCTCCACTCCCCACTTCGACTACGTCGCCGGCGAAGCCGCCAAGGGCCTCGGCCAGGCCGCGTACGCGTCCGGCGTGCCGGTGTCGTTCGGCGTCCTCACGACCGACAGCATCGAGCAGGCCATTGAGCGCGCTGGCACCAAGGCAGGCAATAAGGGTGTCGACGCGGCCATGGTCGCGATCGAGATGGTGAACCTCTACGCGAAGCTCGGTAAATGAACAACACACCTCCGCACGGTATCGACCTCGCTGCGCGCTCGCGTGCGCGTCGCCGCGCGCTCCAGGCGCTGTATGCCTGGCAGGTCGGTGGCAGCAAGATGGGTAACGTCATCGAGCAGTTTCGCCACGAGCAGGACATGGTCGTCGCTGACCTCGAGTACTTCGAGGACATCCTGCGCGGCGTGGAGAAGCACGTGAAGGAACTCGACGACGGCATCAAGCCGTTTGTCGACCGTGAAGTCTCGCAGATCGATCCCATCGAGCTGTCGGCCCTGCGCATGGGCGCTTATGAACTGAAGTACCGCCCTGACGTGCCGTACCGCGTCGTGATCAACGAGGCCGTCGAAGCCACCAAGCGCTTCGGCGCGGATCATGGCCACAGCTATGTGAACGGTGTGCTCGACAAACTCGCCACACATTGGCGTACGGCCGAGAAGCGATCCTGATCGTGCCGCGAATCCTCGCGGGCTAAGGAACCTGCATGGAATTCGACCTGATCGACCGCATTCGCCGGCATACCGACGTCCACCGTGACGACGTGCTGACCGGCATCGGCGACGACGCTGCCGTCGTCGCCACACCGGCCGGCCGGGAGCTGGCTATTGCCGTGGATACCCTCGTCGAGGGTGTCCATTTTCCCGTGGGGACCGCCGCCGCCGATATCGGCTGGAAGGCGCTCGCGGTGAATCTCTCCGACCTCGCCGCCATGGGTGCCACGCCGGCGTGGGCACTCCTTGCGCTTACCCTCCCCGATAGCGACGAAGCGTTTGTCGACGAACTCGCGCGCGGTTTCGCCGAGCTCGCTACGCCACTGCGCCTTGCCCTCATCGGCGGTGACACCACGCGGGGTCCGCTCACCGTCACGGTGGCCGTGCACGGCTTTACCGCTCCGGGCGAAGCGCTGCTGCGCTCCGGCGCACGCGTGGGTGACGTCGTGATGGTCACCGGCACGCTCGGCGACGCAGCCGCCGGTCTTCGTTGCCTCGCCGAGGCGGATGCCTCGCCTTACGTGGCGCTCATCGAGCGCCTCAACCGACCCACGCCGCGCGTGGCCGCCGGTAACGGTCTGCGTGGCATCGCGACGGCATGCATCGATGTTTCAGACGGCCTCGTGGCCGACCTCGGGCATATTTGCAAGGCCAGCGGTGTCGGCGCCGAAATCGATGCGGCCATGCTGCCTCGCTCGTCCGCGCTGCTCACCCACTTCGAGGATGCGGACACGATCGATTTCGCACTGTCTGGCGGAGACGACTACGAGCTCTGCTTTACCGTGCCGGCCGATCGCGCCGGTGAGGTGTCCGCGAACATGGCTCGCCTTGGCGGTGGTGCGACGCGCATCGGTCGTATCGTCGAAGGCAAGGGCGTTCGCGTGCTCAACCTCGACGGCTCGGAGATCGCGCTATCGCGCACGGGCTGGAATCACTTCGTCGCATGAGCACGAAATACGTCCTCGATCCCGCCGATCGCCGTCGCCTGCTGGCATCGCCGGCAGGCTGGATAGCCTGCGGTTTCGGTTCCGGACTGACGCCGAAGGCGCAGGGCACGTTCGGTTCGCTGGCGGCGATCCTGCCGTGGTTGTTCCTGCGCACGTTGTCCATCGAGTACTGGCTGGCGATCATCGCCGTGTCGTTCGCTTTGGGTGTGTGGGCATGTGACGTCGCCGGTCGGATCATCGGGGTCGCCGATCACCGAAGCCTCGTGTGGGATGAGTTCGTTGGCCAGTGGATCGCGTTGATCCCTGCGCTGTTCATTCACGAGCTGTGGGCTGTGCCTGCGGCGTTCGTCCTGTTCCGGGCGTTCGACGTCCGCAAGCCCTGGCCGATCGGGTGGATCGACAGGCGGGTGAAGGGAGGGCTGGGCGTCATGATCGATGACGTGGTCGCCGGGGTCTTCGCTGCCGTCGTGCTTTACCTGATCTACATCATCTCCACGGGCATCATCATCGGGTTCGCCGGGTACCTCATCTATTTAATGTTCGGCCACCACTCTTAGGGCATCCTCATGGAATACCGTCGTCTCGGTTCGACCGGCCTGAAACTCTCCGCTCTGTCGTACGGCGCATGGGTCACGTTCGGACGTCAGGTCGGGCGCTCCGATGCGCGCGAACTGATCGCGCTGGCCTACGACCGCGGTGTCAACTTCTTCGATAACGCCGAGACGTATAACGCGGGCGACGCCGAGCGGCTGATGGGTGATGTCATTGCCGATCTGCGCTTGCCGCGCGATGCCTACTGCGTATCGAGCAAGGTCTATTTCGGTGCGGTGACCGACCCGAAACCGACGCAGCGCGGCCTCTCGCGCAAGCACGTCTTCGATGCCTGCCACCAGGCACTCGAGCGCCTGCGCGTCGATTATCTCGACCTGTATTTCTGCCATCGCCCCGATCCGGACACACCTGTGGTGGAAACCGTGTGGGCGATGGATGCGTTGATTCGCCAGGGCAAGGTGCTCTACTGGGGTACCAGCGAGTGGCCGGCCGAGCTCATCGCCCAGGCGCATCGCGTCGCACGCGAGAACCATCTTGTTGCACCGTCGATGGAGCAGCCGCAGTACAACCTGTTGCATCGCGATCGCGTCGAGCAGGAATACGCATCGCTCTACGAAGACCACGGCATGGGCACCACCATCTGGTCGCCGCTGGCGTCGGGCCTGCTCACGGGCAAGTACAACGATGGCATTCCTGACGACTCGCGCCTCGGCCAGGCAGGTAACGGCTGGCTACGTGACGCCCTTCTCGAAGACGGTGGCGCGAAGTTGAAGACAGTGCGTGCGCTGGCGCCGATCGCCACCGAGCTCGGCTTGCCGATGGCACGATTCGCGCTGGCATGGTGCCTGAAGAACCCGCACGTCTCGACCGTGATCCTCGGGGCGAGCAAGAAAGCGCAGCTCGAGGAGAACCTCATGGCGCTCGATGCGGTGAAGCTGCTCGACGATAGCGTGATGCGGAAGATCGATGCGGCGTTGAAGCCCGCCGCATAGGGGCGCGCTTTTCTGTAGGAGCCGATTCATCGGCGAAGGGTGCTCGCCGAGTCCCGGCCCGCTGCTGCGGGATCGCCGATGAATCGGCTCCTACAGCTACAGGTTAAATGTCGCCGTATAGCGCCTGTAACGCCGCGATGGCAGCAAGGCCGGCCGTTTCGGTGCGGAGGATGCGCGGCCCCAGCTTCAGGCCCGTGAAGCCCGCGGTGGCGAGCGCCGTGCGGTCGCGTTCACCGAAGCCACCTTCGGGCCCGATAGCGAGGATGGCGGCTTCGCTGAGGTGGAGTTCGCCCGGGCGTTTCGTTCCTTCGGGCAGCAGGGCGAGCCGCATCGGGCCGCCTTCGCCCAGCGACGCGAGCCACGCAGCCAGCGGCTGCGCAGCCTCGATCAACGGCACCCGCGCACGTCCTGACTGTTCGCACGCACTCGACGCCACGGCGCGCCAATGCGCAAGACGCTTCTCGCTGCGGGCGGCGTCCAGCTTCACTTCAGAGCGCTCGGTGAGGATCGGGACGATGCGCGCGATGCCGAGCTCGGTCGCCTTCTGCACGATCAGGTCCATCTTCTCGCCCCGTGCCACGCCCTGGGCGAGGGTGAGTGACAGCGGCGACTCGTTGGTGACCACACGCCCTTCGCCTACCGAAGCGACCACTTCGCGCTTGCCGACCGAGGCAAGGGTGGCGTCGAACTCCATGCCATCGTCGCCAGCGAAGAGCACCACCGGGGCGCCGACCTCCATGCGCAGCACCCGGGCGACATGCTCGCCGGCCTGGGCGGGCAGGGTGATGTCGCGGCCGGTGGCGAGCGGCGCGTCGACGTGGATGCGGATGGTTCGCATGGATGAGCCTTGTGTCACGGAACGTCCATTGTAGCGAGCGGCGAGGCTCGCTATCGTCGGCCCATTCACGACGGAGCCCTGCATGCCGATCGCCTGGTACTTCGATTTCGTTTCCATGTTCAGCTGGCTTCAGTGGCCGGCGGTGCGCGACCTATGCAGGACGCACGAGGTTTCGCTGCGGCCGATGCTGTTCGGGGCCCTCCTCAAGCAGATGGAGCAACGCGGCCCGGCGGAGATCGAGGGCAAACGTGAGTTCACCTATCGCTACGCCCTGTGGCGTGCACGGCAAGCCGACGTACCGCTGAAGTTCCCGCCGACCCATCCGTTCAATCCGCTGCCGGCCCTGCGCCTATGCATCGCGGCAGGTGGCACCGTGGAAGCCGTGGGTGCGATCTTCGAATGGATATGGGCCCATGGACGCGCGGCGGACACGCCGGAGGCCCTGGCCCCGCTGGCGGCGTCGCTGGGTATCACCGACCTTCGCGCCGCCCTGTCGGCGCCCGAGGTCAAGGCGGCCTTGCAGGCCAACTTCGAGCTGGCCATGCAGGACCGGGTGTTCGGCGTGCCGACCCTCGCGATCGGCGGCGAGCTGTTCTGGGGTGCGGATGCCCATGACTTCGCCATGGACTTCCTCGCCCACCCCGACTTGTTCGACGACGCGGAGATGGCCCGGCTGGGCGATCTTCCGATCGGCCTTTCGCGGATCTAGCGCACGGCTTGTTCGATACCGGCGATGGCGGTGTCGACCATGAAGTCGATCTCGCTTTCGGTGATGACGTAGGGCGGCATGAAGTACACGATGTTGCCGAGCGGCCGCAGCAGCGCGCCGTGGTCCAGTCCATGGCGGTAGACGCGAAGGCCGCGCCGGTCGGCGGCGGGGAAGGGCGTGCGGGTCGCCTTGTCGGCGACCAGTTCGATCGCGGCAATCATGCCGGTCTGTCGTACGTCGGCCACGTGGGGATGGTCGACCAGCGGGGCGATCCGCTTTGCCATATGGGCGGCGATCACGCGGTTGCGCTCGAGCACGGGGTCGTCGCGGAAGATATTCATCGTGGCCGTGGCAGCGCGACAGGCCAGTGGATTGCCGGTATAGCTGTGCGAATGCAGGAAGGCCTTGCCCGCCGCGTACTCGGCGTAAAAGGCCTGGTAGACGTCATTCGTTGTGACCACCGCCGAAAGCGGCATGAAGCCACCTGTCAGGCCCTTGGACAGGCACATGAAGTCCGGCGAGATACCGGCCTGCTCGCAGGCGAACAGCGTGCCGGTGCGGCCGAAGCCCACGGCGATTTCGTCGGCGATGAAGTGCACCTGGAACTCATCGCAGAGGGCGCGCAGGCCCGTGAGGTAGGAGGCGTCGTACATGCGCATGCCGCCGGCGCACTGAACCAGTGGCTCGACGATCACCGCGCAGGTTTCGTGCGCATGCCGTTCGAGCAGGGCGCGCATTTCGCCAAGGCGCCGCGCTGCGATTTCTTTCGGGGTTTCGCCCGGCTCGCCTTCGTAGGTGTCGGGGGAGGGCGCCAGTTCCGGGGTCAACAGCAACGGCGCATAGGTCTTGCGGTACAGCGCCACGTCGCTGACCGAGAGCGCACCTAGCGTCTCACCGTGGTAGCTGCCGGTGAGGGCGATGAAGCGGGTCTTCTCGCCGTGGCCCTGGTTGAGCCAGTAGTGGAAGCTCATCTTCAGCGCCACTTCGACGGCCGCCGAGCCGTTGTCGGCGAGGAAAACCCGGTCCAGGCCCTTCGGTGTGATACGGACCAGTTCCTCGGCCAGTTCCACCGCCGGTTCATGCGTGAAGCCGGCGAAGATCACGTGCTCGAGGCGATCCAGCTGGTCTTTCAGGGCCGCCGCGATCCGCGGCTCCGCGTGGCCGAACAGGTTGGTCCACCAGGAGCTGACGGCGTCCAGATAGCGTTTGCCGTCCGCGCCGACCAGCCACGCCCCTTCACCGCGTACCACGGGTACCATGGGCAGGGTTTCGTGGTCGTGCATCTGGGTGCACGGGTGCCAGAGGACGGAGAGGTCGCGCGCGACAAGGGCATCGGTCATCCGCCCATGATCGCCCCCTGCGGCCTTGTCCTCAAGTCGAGAGGTGAGGTGATCGTTTGAAGTGGTTTCGTCGGATCGGCCTGGTTGTCGTCCTGCTGGCGTTCGCTGCCGGTCTGTTCTACTGGTTCATGCCTGCTGGCGTGGCCACGTCGCTTCTCGCCCGCCGGGCACACGGGTTCGTCCTCGACGATGTCTCCGGCACCGTGTGGGACGGCCGGGCTGGCAAGGTCACCACGATCGACGGGCGCGAGCTGGGCGCCCTGACCTGGCACCTGGGCCGTGATGCCATCCTCGGCCGCACCCATCTGGATATGAACCTCGATGGACGTGCCGGCCGGTTCCAGGGGCACCTCGAACGGCCCGACGCGGACCACATGATCTGGACTGGTGTCGACTTCCGTCTGGACGCCACGGCCCTGAGTGGTCCCGCGCTGCCGCCGGAGCTGGTTCCGGTCGGTGTGATCGAAGGCAAGGTGCCGCGCGCCGAACTGCAGGGCAACTGGCCGGTCGCGCTGGATGCCGACATCCTCTGGAAGGCCGCCGCCGTGAAAACGCCCGAAGGCCACATCGCCCTGGGTGCCATCGCGTTGAAAGCCGGTAGCCAGGGCGGCATCCTGCGCGCGACGCTTGCCGATGACGGCCAGGGGTCGTTGTTGGTTCATGCCGCGCTCGCCGCGACGCCACTTGGCTGGCGACTCGATGGCCGGCTGGTGCCGCGCATCGAGGACACCGCGCTTTCCCATCTCATTGCGCGTTTCGGTCCCCTGGGTCGCGACGGTGCCGTCAACCTCCAACGCAAGGCAGGGCTCGCGCCCTCGATCATCACGCCATGACCGACACTCTCGACAAGGCGCTCGCCGCCGCGCGCGACGCCGCCGGCGCGGCCGCCGACATCATCCTGCATTACTGGCGCACGGGCGTCGACGTTATCGTCAAGGGTGACGATACCCCGGTGACCATCGCCGACCGTGAAGCGGAAATGGCCATCCGCGGCATCCTCGCCAAAGCCCTTCCCGACGCAGGCATTTACGGCGAGGAGTACGGTGCCGACGATACGTCGCGCGACTATCTGTGGCTGGTCGACCCGCTCGATGGCACCAAGAGCTTTGTTCGCCGCACGCCGTTCTTCTCGACCCAGATCGCGCTGATGCATCGGGGCGAGCTCGTGCTCGGCGTCTCCTCGGCGCCCGTCTATGGCGAGCGCATGTGGGCCGTGCGCGGACGCGGTGCCTGGCTCGATGGTGAGCCAGTGCGCGTCGCGGCGACGGCATCGATGGCGGAGGCGTCGATCTCGACGGGCAACGTGAAGACGCTGACCGCCGATGCCCGCTGGCATGCATTGGGCAGCATGATTCGCGAAAGCAATCGCATTCGCGGCTATGGCGACTTCTGCCATTACCATCTTCTCGCACGCGGCGGTCTCGATCTCGTGATCGAGTCTGATGTGAACATCCTCGATATCGCCGCACTGGCCGTCATCGTGCGCGAGGCTGGTGGTGTTTTCACCGATATCGACGGGGCCGCCCTGGGCCTGGAAACGCGCGGCGTGCTTGCCGGCACACCCGCCATCCATGCCGCGGCACTCGCGAGACTGACCGGCGCTACAATCGACCGATGAACAAACGTCCGAAAATCCTGGCGACGCGTGATGCACCCGACAGCCATTTCCGCCGCGTGGAAGAGGTGGACCTGGAGTTCTCCAACGGAGAGCGCCGCACTTACCAGCGCCTCAAGGGGGGTGGATTCGGTGCCGTGCTGATCGTTGCCATGCGCGACCCGGAAACCGTGCTGCTCGTACGCGAGTACGGCGTCGGCGTGGACCGTTACGAACTCGGCGTGCCCAAAGGCCGGCTCGATCGCGACGAAACCGCTGAGCAGGGCGCGGACCGCGAGTTGAAGGAAGAAGTCGGATTCGGCGCACGCAAGCTGAAGATCCTCGGCACGCTGTCGCTGTCGCCGTCGTATATGACGCACCTGGGTTATGTGGTGCTGGCTGAGGACCTCTACCCGGAGCGTCTGCAGGGCGACGAACCCGAGGAGCTGGAGGTCGTGCCCTGGCGCATGGACAACCTGCACGAGCTGCTAGCCCGTGACGATGTCACCGAAGGGCGTTCGATCGCCGCCCTCTTCATGGCCCGCGAGTATCTCGCCGGTCGCTACAAGCCGACGTGACCGCCGCGCCCTGCGCCCGTTGGCTCGATCCTGTCTGCGCGATCGCGCAGCGGGCCGCCGAGGCGATCCTGGCCGTCTACGCCCAGGACTTCGAGGTCATCTGCAAGGACGACAACTCGCCGGTCACTGCTGCCGACCTTGCCGCGCAGCGCGTGATCGAAGAAGGCTTGCGTGAACTCGCACCCGGCATACCGGTGATTTCCGAAGAAGCGCTGGCCGCGCCCTGGTCTGAACGACGCACGTGGCGCCGCTATTGGCTGGTCGACCCGCTCGACGGTACGCGCGAGTTCGTCAAGCGCAACGGCGAGTTCAGCGTGAACATCGCCCTGATCGAAGATCATCGCCCCGTGCTCGGCGTGGTGCTGGCGCCGGTCACCGGCGATCTGTACGCCGCGGCGAGTGGCTGCGGCGCCTGGCGTCAAAGCACGCCCACCTCCGAACGGGTCGCGATACATGCCCGGCAGGCCGGTAGCCTGCTCCGCGTCACCGGCAGCCGTTCGCATGCGGGTGTTCGCGCGGCCACGTTGCTCGACCGTCTGGGCGAACACGAAACCTTCGCGCTCGGTTCCTCGCTGAAGTTCTGCGTCATTGCGCGCGGCGACGCGGATATCTATCTGCGCCTGGGCGCGACTTCGGAATGGGATACCGCCGCTGCCCAGTGTGTCCTCGAGGAGGCCGGCGGTGCGGTACTCGATCTGGCCGGCCGGCCGTTCCGATACAACACACGCGATTCACTGATCAATCCCGAATTCATTGCCTGCGGCGACACGTCGATCGACTGGGCCGGGCGACTTATCGATCCGGAGGACGCCGCGTGACGCGACCGGTGGACGAACTCATCGCCATCATGGCGCGCCTGCGCGATCCTGAGAACGGCTGCCCGTGGGACGTGAAGCAGAGCTTCGCAACCATCGCGCCGTACACCATCGAGGAAGCGTACGAAGTTGCCGATGCGATCGACCGCAACGACATGACCGACCTGCGCGACGAGCTGGGCGATCTGCTGCTGCAGGTGGTCTTCCACTCGCGCATGGCCGAGGAAGCAGGGCATTTCGCTTTCGGCGACGTTGTCGCGGGAATTTGCGACAAGATGGTCCGCCGCCATCCGCACGTGTTCGAAGACGTGAGGCATGAAAGCCTCGCGGCGCAGTCTCGCGACTGGGACCGGCTTAAGGCTGAAGAGCGCGCCGCGAAGGGCGGTGAAGACACCAGCGCGTTGGCTGGCATTTCGCATGGCCTGCCGGAATGGCAGCGCGCGGTGAAATTGCAGAAGCGCGCAGCTAACGTCGGCTTTGACTGGCCCGACCATCGTCCGGTATTGGACAAGATGGCGGAAGAGATTGAAGAGGTACGGCACGAGTTCGACAACGGCGCCGATGAAGAACGGCTTGCCGACGAGATCGGCGACGTGTTGTTCGTCGCAGCGAATCTTGCGCGGCATGCGAAGGTGGATGTGTCGCGTGCATTGCGCGGGGCGAACGCCAAGTTCGAGCGTCGGTTTCGCGCGATGGAGGCAATCGCGGCGAGCGAGGGGCGGTTGCTTGCGTCGTATCCGCTGGACGAGCAGGAGGCGTTGTGGGTTCGGGTGAAGCGCGAGGGTGTTTGATTGCTGGCGCGAGCACCCATCGCCGCTGAAGCGGCTCCCACATGACGCATCGCCGCTGAAGCGGCTCCCACATGACGCATCGCCGCTGAAGCGGCTACCACAGGGAGCCTGCGCGCCGCTCTTGTGGGAGCCGCTTCAGCGGCGATGGTTGCTCGTAATGACGCACGAAAAAACGGGGCCGGAGGGCCCCGTTTCCGTCTGACGATTTACTTGCTGCTAGCAGCCGGCGCAGCTGCCGCACGCTGCTGCATACGCGCCTTGAACGCTTCCATGTCTTGGTGACGCTTCTGGTCCTGCGCGAGGTTCTCGTCGAGGCTCTTGCGCAGCGTCGAGATCGCGGCGTCCACGTTCGTCGGCTGCATCTGAGCACGGGCGAGGTGGCGATAGGCGTAGTCGCGCACGCGCGGGTTCTGCGACTTGGCGAGGACTTCGTTGTACAGCGCCGGCAATTCCTTGCTGCGGCCGGTCAGGACGTAGAGGCGCTCGAGGCTGTGCAGGTCGCCGATGACGCCGCCCTGCTCCTTGCCGTGGCCGTGCCTGGCCCACTCGCCGCGGCCGTGCTCACCACCACGACCGTCCTGGCCGTCATGGCCCCACTGGCCGCCATGACCCCATTTCGGGCCCTGTCCAGCAGGGGCGCCCGCCTGGGCGGAGCGTGCGGTCGGAGCCGACGGGGTCTGGGGGGCGGAATCCTGCGCGAACGCGAAGGCGGTGGAGCCGGCGAGGAGCAGGGAAGCGGCACTGGCGATCAGGGTCTTGCGTTGCATAGGTTGTCTCCCGGTTAGGTGGTGCACGGGGAAAAACGTGCCGCCTCGCCACCGGTTGACCGGTTCGTTGCCGCCCGGTCAGCTTCGTGTGAAGAAATGAGAAGGTTGCAACCTTTTTCGGGCGGCCGGCATCCATCACTGGTACACCGAATCACTACCGGAGCAAAATCATGCGCCACCTGATCCTCGCCGCCCTTTTGTTGGCGCCGGCCGCCGCCATGGCCGACAGCAGCGACTGCAAGTTTCACGCTGACCGCAACCTCGATCTGAATCTCTCCGGCGCGCGCAGCGTGACCTTCGTCACTAACGCGTACGATCTTCGCGTGCAAGGGACCGCGCCCGCAGGTAAGGGCACCGTGCGTGGTAAGGCCTGCGCGTCCAGCCAGGACGTCCTGGACACGCTGGTGGTGACTCAGCGTCGCGAGGGCGACACCCTCCTGGTCGAGTTGACCGACAATCGAGAGGGTCACTGGAGCTTCGGCCACAGCTACAGCGATCTGAAGGTCGATGCGGCCGTGCCGTCGTCCATTCCGGTCATCATCAATGTCGGTTCGGGTGAGGCGAAGGCGCGTGGTCTGGCGACGCTTGAAAGCTCGGTGGGTTCGGGCGAGCTCGAGGCGCATGACATCAAGGGTGCTTTCAGCGCGACGGTCGGCTCCGGCGAAGTGAAGATCGACAACACCGGTGCCGTCAATGTCAGCA
Source organism: Luteibacter sp. P4_E6 (assembly GCF_056401535.1). NCBI lineage: Bacteria > Pseudomonadati > Pseudomonadota > Gammaproteobacteria > Lysobacterales > Rhodanobacteraceae > Luteibacter > Luteibacter sp. P4_E6. The sequence continues at coordinate 19,821 of NZ_JBFUJE010000008.1, forward strand.
CGGTCGGCTCCGGCTCGTTCACTGCATCAGGCGTCAGCGGCGGGGTTCACGTCGCCACCGTGGGTTCGGGCGAAGCGAAGCTTCGCGACATCACCGGTGACGTTTCCGTAGGAACGGTCGGCTCCGGCGAGATCGATGTCGACGGCGTTAAGGGTAACCTCACCGTCAACACGAAGGGCAGTGGCGACGTGTCCCAGCGTGGCGTGACCGGCAAGGTCGACGTTCCGCGCGATCGCTGAGGCGCGAGTTCCATCGTTCCGCCGCATCGTCGGGGCCTGCACGCCCCGGCGACGCGGACACCCGATATGATCCCGTCCTGACTAGCGGGATCCTATTCATGACGTGGTTACCCGAATCGTTGCGCGCCCTGCGTCGCGACGTCTTCTTTCTCGTACTTCTGGCGGTGTTGGTCCTCCTGGCGATCGCCAAGCCGTCGCGCATCCCCGATTGGCCGTCGCTTGTGGACTGGCCGACCATCGCCGCGCTGGCCGGTCTGCTCCTGTTGACCAAAGCCGTTGAATCCAGTGGCGCGCTCAACGTCGCAGGCCACTGGCTGATCGAACGGACATCCACACGTCGCGTGGCCGCGCTCGGCCTGGTCGCCGCGACAGCACTGTTGTCGATGTTTCTCACCAATGACGTCTCATTGTTCGTCATGGTGCCGCTCACCCTGAGCATGTGCCGTATCGCGCGCATGCCCGCGACCCGCCTTGTCGTGTTCGAGGCGCTCGCGGTGAATGCGGGATCCATGCTCACGCCGATCGGCAACCCGCAGAACCTGTTCCTCTGGCAGCAGTGGAACAACGGATTCGGTGCCTTCATCTGGGCGATGCTGCCGCTGGTGGCGATCACGCTTGTGCTGTTGCTGGTGGTCACGGCGCTCGCCTTCCCTGGCGAGGCGCTTCAGGTGCACGAAGAAAGCGAAGAGCGCGTCGACCGGCACATGCTGATCGTCGCCGCGGCGCTCTATGTGCCTTTCCTGATCCTGGCGGACCTGCATCATGCGGCGTGGGGTCTGCTCGGTGTGCTGGCCGTGTTTCTCGTCTTCCGTCGTCGCATCGTCGCTAGCATCGACTGGGGTCTGCTGTTGACCTTCGTGCTGATGTTCATCGACCTGCGGATGCTTGCCGGACTCGATGCGGTGAAGCAGTTTCTTGGCGGACTCGCACTGGAGCAACCCGCCCACCTCTACGCAACAGGCGCACTTGCCTCGCAGGTTGTCAGCAATGTGCCGGCAGCGATCCTGCTCGCGGAGTATTCAAAGGACTGGCGCACGATTGCCTGGGGGGTGAACGCGGGCGGCTTCGGTTTCGTGCTGGGCTCGCTGGCGAACCTGATCGCCTTGCGGCTGCTCGGTGAGCGTAAGGCGTGGGCCACGTTCCATCTCTGGTCGCTGCCGTTTTTCGTCGTAATCGGGTTGATCGGCTGGGCGTTGCTGTAACGCGGGCGCCGCGCGGGCCTGCTCTTTGTAGGAGCCGATTCATCGGCGATCCCGCGCCAGCGGGCCAGGGTGCCGCGAGCACCCAATCGCCGATGAATCGGCTCCTACAAGATCAAAAGCTCATCAAGCCTTGCGGTTGCCGTGGGCGCCGGTGTTGCTGTTGCCCTTGTCGAACTTCGCGATGAAGTCGCGGACATCGGGGTAGACCACGTCGCGCCAGCGGCGGCCGCTGAAGAYGCCGTAGTGACCGGCGCCTTCCACGGTGATGTGCTTCTTGAGCTTCTTCGGGATGCCCTTGCACAGGCCGTGCGCGGCTTCGGTCTGACCGAGACCGGAGATATCGTCGAGCTCGCCTTCGATGGTGAGCAGGGCGGTGTTCTTGATCTTCGCCGGCAGGACACGTTCGCCGTGCACGTCCCACGTGCCCATCGGCAGGCGATGTTCCTGGAATACGGTTTCGATGGTGTCGAGGTAATACTCGGCCGGCATGTCGAGCACGGCGTTGTACTCGTCGTAGAACTTGCGATGCTGCTCGGCGTCGTCGAGGTCGCCCTTGCGCAGGTTCTCGTAGAAGTCCCAATGCGACATGACGTGGCGGCTGGGGTTCATCGCCAGGAAGCCCGCATGCTGCAGGAAGCCCGGATAGACCTCGCGACCGGCACCGGGGTACTGATACGGCACCTTGTGGATCAGCTGGTTGCGGAACCACGACAGCGGTCGCGTCGTCGCCAGGTTGTCCACGCTGGTCGGGCTCTTGCGTGTGTCGATCGGGCCACCCATGAGGGTGAGCGTCAGCGGCGTATCTTCACCGCGAGCGGCCATCAGCGAGACGGCGGCGAGCACCGGCACGGTGGGCTGGCACACCGAAACCACGTGCGCGCGATGCACACCGACGTGGCGGATGAACTCTTCGACATAGGAAACGTAGTCCGCCAGCGAGAACGAACCTTCGTCGGTGGGGATCATGCGCGCGTCGACCCAGTCGGTGATGTACACCTTGTGGTCGCGCAGCAGCGTGCGCACCGTGTCGCGTAGCAGGGTGGAGTGGTGGCCCGACAGCGGCGCCACGACCAGCACGGCGGGATCGTTCTTCATGCGATCGACCGTGGCCTGATCGTCGGAGAAGCGCTTGAAGCGCTTCAGCGTACAGAACGGCTTGGCCATGGCGACCTGCTCCACGATGGCGACATCGTGACCGTGCGCGTGGACCGTATGGATGCCGAACTCGGGCTTTTCGTACGCCTTGCCCAGCCGGAACATGAGCTCGTACCCGGCAGCGGCGCGGTCGGCGCCAGGCATGCGGGCAAACGGGCTGGCGACATCGCCAAACATCTTCGCACTCGCTTCAGCCCAGTAGGTCAGGGGGCTGAGCATCGAGCGTTGGAATTCGTGCATGAGATAGAGCATGCATGGTCCAGGGGGCGGGGAGGTGGCGCATCATAACCACTTGCGCCGCGTCATGTGTAAAGCCCCTGTTTTTGCTCGATTTAAACGCCGGCCTTGCGGCAGACCAGCAGAACTTCGTCTACGCCCGGCGCCGGCGCGAAGCCCGGCGTGAAGGCCAGGGCCTTCTGGAAACGCACGCCAAGGGGCATGAAAACCTTGTTGTACCACCACATGGCGCGGGCTCGCTGATTGGTCAGGTACCACTGGCCCAGGTCGAGCAGCTTCGAGGATTTGGGCTGCATGCCGTAGACGGCGCTGCGTTCGATGGTGAAGCCGTGCCGCGCCAGCAGTGCCCGGATGGCCTCGGGCTCGTAGCGACGGTAATGGCCGACGAAGTCGTCGAAGGCGGTCCAGGCCTCGGGATGGAGGGGCACCGAGAGCAGCAGCCGGGCGCCAGGCTCGGCCACACGAGCGAGTTCGCCCAGGGCCCCTTCGTCATCCACTACGTGCTCGAGAATGTCGAAGGCGCAGACGAAGTCGAAACTGCCGTCCCGGAAAGGCAGCGCGCCGATCATGGCGTTGGCGACCTTCGCGCCATGCCGGGAGAGCTCCGCCAAGGCCGGTCGGCTGAGGTCGACGAACTGGGTATCCGCCAGCGGAAGCCGCGGGCGCAGGCCCGGTGCGACTTCGAGCCGCCGGCTGGTCTGCGCCGTCAGTTCCGCCACCAGCGGCCAGGTATTGAAACGCTCCGGTGCGAACAGCTTCGCTTCCGACCAGAGCGCGTCATAGAAGCGCTTGTTGCTGCCGATCAGGTCGGCATCGGTGCGTGGGGCAGGCGGGCCCGAGGTAAAGGATGCAGCGGTCATGCGGTACCTCGGGCGGTGAAAAGCGATGGATCAGCGCAGGCGGGCAAATTCGCGAAGAAGCGGCAGGCGACGCACGCGCACGGCCGTGGCTCGAAACACCGCATTTGCCAGCGCCGGTGCCGCCGAGGGTACGCCGATCACGCTGGCGCCGGTGGGCTCCGCCGTTGACGGCACGATGACCGTCTCGATCTCGTAGGGCAGCGGTTGCGTGGTGGCGATCGGGTAGTCGTGGAAGCCGGTCTGCTGCACCTTACCGTCCTTGACCGTGATGGCGAGGTTCAGGGCGGTGGAAAGCGCATCCATCGTCGCGCCCTGCAACTGCGCTTCGAGACCGAGGGGATTGATGGCGCGGCCGACATCGGCCACGCAGACCACGCGGTGGATGTCGATGCCGTCGGCCGTGGGAGCCACTTCAATCGCGTGTGYCACGTAGGCGCCGAAAACGTAGGCACAGGCGATGCCCAGGCCGTTTTCGCTGCGCAGCCAGCGGCTCCAGTCGATCTTGTCGGCCGCCAGCTTGAGCACGTTGGCCAGGCGCGCGGTGTCGATCGGACCGCCGCGGCCGCTATACGGCAACTGGCGGGCGTCGCCGAGCATGGCGAGGCGGAAATCGAGCGGATTGGCCTTGACCGCGTGGGCCAGTTCGTCGATGAAACTTTCCGAGGCGAAGGTGGGCGTCACGTGCGGTGAGCCGCGCCATTCGCCTCGTGAAAGCTTCGAATCGAGCGGATACCAGTCGCTGCGGAAGTTCGGCACCAGGCCGGCCGGCAGGGCGTCGGCGACCAGTTCCGACTGCCACAGGCGATTGTCGGGCGTGGCCCGGCCGACGAGGGCGGACGGGCTGGCCATGCGCTGGTGCCATCCGATGACTTTCTTGCCCTTGTCGAGCGAGGCATTGAGGCGATGCACGGCCATCGGCCGGTAATAGTCGCGAGCGAGGTCGTCATCGCGGGTCCAGAGGACCTTCAGCGGGCGATTGCGGATCGCATCGTCTTTTTTGGCGAGGGCGATGGCCATCGCCTCGGCGATGTAATCCTGCTCGAGCCGGCGACCGAAACCGCCGCCGCCGCGCGGGACCTGGATGTCGATCTGGTCCGGGCGGAAACCGGTCATCCGCTGCACCACCGTGTAAACCTGGCGCGGCGACTGGGTCGCGGCGATCACGGTCACGCTGGTGTCCGGATCGAGGCGAACGACACAGTTAGGCGTTTCCGCCGTCGCATGCGCCACCCACGGCTGAAAATACGTCGCCTCGAGAGCCCGCGCCGCTTTCTTGCGTGCGCTGGCGATGTCGCCGTCTTCGCGCACGATGGTGGGCGTGCCGACGTCGTCGCCGAAGAGATCCAGCGCCTTCTGTTCCAGCACGGAAGCAGAGGGTTCCGGGGCGTCGCCGGCCTTCCAGGTCGCCTTGAGCGCGGCGCGGCCGGCGAGTGCCGACCAGGTGTCCTGGGCCAGCACGGCCAGCGCCGGCGCCTGCGCGGTCATACCTTGCGTTTGCCCCTGTTCGGGCGTGATGTCGATGACGGCATAGACGCCGTTGATGGCCTTTGCCGCGTCGCGGTCCGCCGTGTCGAGCGTGCCGCCGGGGTAGGGGCACCGGGCGATCACGGCGATCACGGGATTGCCGACGCTGTCGTCCAGCGCGTAGCGCAGCGAGCCCGTCACCACGGCCTTGGCGTCTACGTCGCCCGCCGGCTGGCCGATCAGCGTGTAGCGTTCGGGCTGTTTGAGCGGCGGCAGGGTCGTGGGCGCGTCGATGCCGGCGGCGGCCGCGGCGAGATCGGCGTAGGAAATGGTGCGACCGTCCGCAGCAACGGCTATGCCGTTCTCGCCGCGAAGTTGGTCGGCGGGCACGCCGAGGCGCCGTGCAGCGGCCTGCAGCAACAGCCACCGTGCCAATGCGCCGGCCTGACGCAGGTCGGCCCAGGCGGCGGGAATACTGGTGGCGTCGCCGCTGCGCTGGCGACCGTAGGTGAAACGCGGCTCGCCGTTACCCTGTTCTACCCCGAGCCCGAGCGGCTCGACGACGACGAGGCTCCAGTCGGCGCTCATTTCTTCGGCGATGATCCGCGCCAGCGATGTCGACGTGCCTTCCCCGTTGTCCGGGTCGCGTACGCCAATGAAGATACGGCCGTCCGCGGCCACGCGCAGGTACGGGCCGACCTGGCTCCAGGCATCGCCGAGGAGGGCAACCGGTGTGGGGCGATCGAGCGCTTCGGCGCTGCCGATGCCGATGACCAGCGCACCCGCGGTGCCGGCGGCATACCTCAGGAAGCGGCGGCGGGAAAGACGGACTTCGCCGCTCATGCCTTGTCCTTCATCGTACCCGCGGCGCGCTTGATCGCCTTGCGAATCCGGCCATAGCTGCCGCACCGGCAGAGATTGCCGATCTTGTCGATGTCCGCGTCCGACGGATTCTTCTGGCGGGAGAGCAGGTCCACCGCGGCCATGATCTGGCCGGGCTGGCAGAAGCCACACATGATGGCGTCTTCGTCGATCCAGGCCTGCTGCACCGGGTGCAGCTTGCCGTCAGCGCCGGCCAGGCCTTCGACCGTGGTCACGCGCTTGCCGCTCATTTTTTCCATTTTCGTCTGGCAGGCGGCGACGGCCTTGCCGTCGACGATCACCGTGCAGAAACCGCAGTCGCCCTGGTCGCAGCCGTATTTGGCGCCGGTAAGGCGAAGCACGTCGCGCAGGTACCAGAGCAGGGGCATGCCCGCCTCGCCCGTGTGGCGATAGCGCTTGTCGTTGACGATGAGGTCGATGCCTTCACGTACGGGCTTGGGTGCCGGTTGATTGGCATCCTTGTTGGGGACGGGTACGGGGGACGTCGGGCCTTGCTGTGCCATCTGCTTTCCTCAGCTGAACCGGGCCATTGTGGCATCGGTGCCCTTGTTCAGCGAGTCACTTTACTGAACAGACGTCGCCACACGGCGTATACGGGCAGGCCGGCGAGGACGACGAGACAGACCACACCCGCGCTGAGCGGCTTGTCCAGGCTGTAAGCAACGACCACACCGATGACCGCGACGAGGAACAGAAGGGGTAGCAGTGGATAGGCAGGTGTGGCAAAAACCGGGCGTTCGCTGCTGCGTCGGCGGTACCAGAACAGCGTGGCAATGGTGACGGCATACGCTGCCCAGTCACCGAACGTGGCGAAGTCCAGCAATTGGCCGTAATTGGCCAGCAGGACCAACACGATCGCCCACGCCGAAAGCATCATGAGCGCGATGTTCGGGGTGCGGTAGCGCGGGTGCAGGCGTGCCACGCTGGAGAAGAACAGCCCGTCCTGCCCCATCACCTGCAGCACGCGCGCACCGGCGACCAGGGTGATGTTGCAAAAGCCGAGGGTGGAAATGGCGATGCCGATGGCGATCAGCTTCGCACCCGGCGCGCCGAACACGCGGCTCATCACGTCGGCGGCGGGCGCGTTGCTGTTGGCCAGCCCGTCGTGGCCGAGGACGGCAAGGTACGCGTAATTCACCAGCACGTAGGCGGCGATCACCACGACCATGCCGACGACCAGGGCGCGGGGAAGGGTGCGCTGCGGATCGCGCACTTCGCCAGCGAGGTTATTGAGATAGCTGAAGCCGGAGAAGGCGAACAGCACGGGCAGCAGGGCGCCGGCCAGCGAGCCGGTGACCGCGGTAGGACTGGTGGCCAGTGCCTGCGTCGTGCCGACTCCGGCGAAGGCCAGCCCGGTGACGACGAGCACGGCGATGGCGGCCAGCTTGAGGATGGCGAAGACGTTCTGTACCTGGGCGCCGAAGCGGATGCCGAACAGGTTGATGCCGGTGACGAAGACCAGGGCGCCTGCCGCGAGTGGCTTGACCAGGCCAGGGGAGAGGCCGAAGACGGAGGTCGCATAGCTACCGAAGATGGTGGCCACGGCGGCGGCACTGCCGCTGTAGATCACCAGCAGCATCGTCCAGCCGAACAGGAATCCGGCGAGCCTGCCGAACGCCTCACGCAGGTAGACATAGCTGCCACCCGCTTCGGGGCGACGCGCCCCGAGTTCGGCGTAGCAAAGGCAGCCAATCAGGGTGAGCAGGCCGCCAGCCACCCACAGGCTGAGCAAGACCCAGCCCGAGGCGGTGCGCTGCGCGACGATGCCCGGATTAAGGAAGATGCCGCCGCCGATGATGCCGCCGACGACGATGAGCGCGGCGTCCATGAGGGTCAGGCGACGGGCGTATCCGGGATTTTCCATAGAGGAGCGGCGGCCTTCGTATATGAAATGTAGGAGCCGCTTCAGCGGCGAAAAGCCAACGGAGCGGTCTAGCCGCAAAGGCCATCGCCGGCTCAGCCGGCTCCCACAATCATGCCATGCCTATCTCCCACATTGCCTTTTTTTCGTTGCAGCGCAACACTTCGGGGGATTTTCACTGCAAAGAATCCCGTGAGCGAAAACGCAAACGCGCCGTTGCCTGCCAACGCGCCCTGGATCGTCATGAAGTTCGGCGGCACCTCCGTGGCCACCGCCGCACGCTGGCACAATATCCTCGAGCTGGCCGCCAGCCGCCGCGCCGAAGGTGCGCGCGTGCTGATCGTGGTCTCGGCCCTGTCCGGTATCACCGATGGCCTGAAACAGCTTTGCACGCACACGGATTCGAAACGCCGCTCGGACGCGGCCGCCGCCCTGGCCGATCGCCACCATGCCCTGCTCGCGGAGATGTCGCTGGCGCTGCCGGATACCCTCGGCGCACGCCTGGCGGACCTTGCCGGCCTGGCGGAAGCGGGCGCGGCGGAGCTGGGTGAGCTGGCCTGGCAGGCACGCGTGCAGGCGCATGGCGAGCTGATGTCCAGTGCGCTGGGTGCGGCTTTCCTCAGCGCGAACGGCTTGCCGACCGCCTGGCTGGATGCCCGCGAGTGCCTGCACTCGATCGCCCTGCCGAATCAGAACGAGCGCACGCGCCTGCTCTCGGCGATGGTCGAACCCCATCACGACCCGGCCCTGTCCGCTGCCCTGGCGGCGCGTGGCGAGGTCTTCATCACCCAGGGTTTCATCGCCCGGGATGACGCTGGCCGCACCGTTCTGCTCGGTCGCGGCGGCTCGGACACCTCGGCCGCGTACTTCGGTGCCCTGCTGGCCGCCTTGCGCGTGGAAATCTGGACCGACGTGGCGGGCATGTTCAGTGCCAATCCCCGCCAGGTGGCCGGAGCCCGGCTGCTCCAGCGTCTCGATTACGAAGAGGCCCAGGAAATCGCCTCCACGGGCGCGAAGGTGCTGCATCCGCGCTGCCTGTCGCCGCTGCGCGAACCCCGCGTGCCGTTGCTGATCAAGGACACCAACCGGCCCGAACTCGAAGGCACGTCGATCGGTCCCGAGGTGCGCGAGCACGCGCCGAGCATCAAGGCGATCAGCGCGCGCAAGGGCATCACCCTGGTGTCGATGGAATCGGTCGGCATGTGGCAGCAGGTCGGCTTCCTCGCCGACGTGTTCGACGCGTTCAAGCGCCACGGCCTGTCGGTCGACCTCATCGGTTCGGCCGAGACCAACGTCACCGTGTCGCTGGATCCCACCGAAAACCTGCTCGACTCCGACGCGATCGCCGCGTTGGCGGCGGACCTGGCGCGCGTGTGCCGGGTGAAGGTCATCGCCCCCTGTGCGGCGATCACCCTGGTCGGCCGCGGCATGCGTTCCATGTTGCACAAGCTGTCCGGTGTGCTCGCCGAGTTCGGCCAGTTGCGCGTCCACCTGATTTCCCAATCGTCGAACAACCTCAACATCACCTTCGTCGTCGACGAAGATGTCGTCGACAACATGCTGCCGCGGTTGCACGAATTGCTGATCGGTGCGGGCGCCCTGCGCACGGACGACAGCATGGTGTTCGGTCCGTCCTGGCAGACGCTTTACGGCGCCGGCGATCCGGTGCTCCCGGCCGCTGCCTGGTGGCAGGGCGAGCGCACGAAACTCGTGCAGCTCGCCGAAGAACGCACGCCGCGCTACGTCTATCACCTGCCGACCGTGCGTGCGCAAGCGCGTCGCGTGAAATCGCTCCGCGCCGTGGATCGCGCGCACTACGCGGTGAAGGCGAACACGCACCCGGGCATCCTCAAGGTATTGGCCGAGGAAGGCTTCGCCTTCGAATGTGTATCGCCCGGTGAACTCGCGGCGGTGTCGGCCGCGGTGCCGGATAACGTGCCGCTGCTGTTCACGCCCAACTTCGCCGCGCGCCGTGATTTCGAAGTCGCGCTGAAGACGCGGGCGACGATCACGATCGACGCCCTGCATCCTATCGAGCACTGGGGCGAGATGTTCGCCGGCCGCGACATCATGCTGCGCGTGGATCTGGGTCGTGGCCTCGGCCACCACGACAAGGTGAAAACCGGCGGCACCGGCAGCAAGTTCGGCGTTCCCATCGAGCATCTGGACCGCTTCCTGCGCCTGGCCGACGCGGCCGGTGCACGGGTGATCGGACTGCATGCGCACCTGGGTTCGGGCATCCTCGACGCCGCTCACTGGGGCGAGGTCTATTCGCAGCTCGCCTCGCTGGCCGAGCGCATCGGGACCATCCGCGTGCTCAACATCGGCGGCGGTCTCGGTGTGCCCTCGCACCCCGGCGAGACGGCGCTCGATATGGCAGCGCTCGACCGCGTCCTGACTTCGGTGCGCCAGGCCTACCCGCAGTTCGAATTGTGGATGGAGCCTGGTCGCTACCTCGTCGCGGATGCCGGCGTGTTGCTGGCCAGGGTCACCCAAGAGAAGGAGAAGGGCGCAGGCATGCGCTACCTCGGCCTGGATACCGGCATGAACAGCCTGATCCGTCCGGCGCTGTACGACGCCTGGCACGAAATCACCAACCTGAGCCGCTACGGTGAAGCCGCCACCACGATGTATCAGGTGGTCGGACCCATTTGCGAATCAGGCGATATCCTCGGTTCGGACAGGCGTCTGCCCGAGTCGAAGGAGGATGATGTGATCCTCGTGGCGCAGGGCGGTGCCTACGGTGCCGCGATGGCCTCCCGCTACAACCTGCGTGACGAAGCCGACGAGGTGCTCCTGCCGTGACCGATGTGACCAATAAGGATATGCCCATCGATCCGCGCGAAAGCGAGCGCTTCCGCTTCGTTCGCCACGCGTTTTCCGATGGTGTGGCCGAACTCGTCTATGCCTTCGACGACGGCCCGGAACTGATCGAGCGTGTGACCTTCCCCGGTGCTCCTGTGGTGCCGGCGGAACGTGAGGCTGCGTTCGCCGCGGCTCTTCGCCTGCTCCATCTCGTTGCTGGTGTCAGCTACTACAAGGCAGGTATTCCAGGCACGATCGTCGTCGAAGGCGAATCGCTCGACGAAGACAGCGCCTCGATGCTCGACGCGCTGTACCTTCACGGCCTCGCCGAGTTCGCCTATCGCAATCGGCTCGACCTGCGCTCGCGTATCGCTTTTCCATTCGAGGACAAGGTGACCGTGCGCGCGCCGGCGATTGGCTTGCCGCATCGTTCGCTGCTGCCGATCGGCGGCGGCAAGGATTCGGTGGTCGCCGTCGAAGCGGTGAAATCCATCGGCGCCGATGCGACGGCAACCTGGGTGGGCAACTCGCCGCTCATCGCCGAATGCGCCGCGCGCACGGGACTGTCGACGCTGAACATCTCGCGCGAACTCGCGCCGGGCCTGTTCGAGCTCAATCGCCTCGGTGCGTGGAATGGCCACATACCCGTCACCGCGATCAACTCGGTGATCCTCACCGTGGCCGCGGTGCTTTACGGCTACGACTCGGTGGTGTTCGCGAACGAGCGCTCGGCGTCCGTGGCGACCCTCGAATACGAGGGCCAGGAAGTGAACCACCAGTGGAGCAAGGGCTTCGGTTTCGAGAAGACCCTGCACGACTACATCCATACGCATGTCGCTGCCGACCTCGACTATTGCTCGCTGCTGCG
>NZ_JBFUJE010000009.1:0-31029 GCF_056401535.1 Luteibacter sp. P4_E6
ATGTCCGGCAGCCGTGTGACGCCGACGATCAACAGTGCACCCTGCTGGCCCGCTGCGGTGGCGAGGTCCTGATCGATCGCCTCCTCGGCCGCCGCCCGGTTCGGTAGCCCGGTGACACCGTCGTGCATGGCCTGGTGGCGAATGCGCAGTTCGCGTTCGCGTACCGCGTCGCCCATGGTGCGGAAGGCGGTTGCTAGTTCGCCGATCTCGTCGCGGCGACGCACCTCGGGCGCATCCCGGTAGTCGCCACCGGCGATGCGCCGCGCCGCGGCAGCCAGGGCCTCGACCGGGCGCGAAACACCTCGGGCCACCAGCCAGGAAACGAGCAAACCGGCGGCAAGGCCGAGCGCGAGCAGGAGCAGCCACGCATTCCAGACGGCCTTATAGGGACGCAACGCGTCGTCGAGCGAGTAGCCGAGTACCGCATAGACTGCGCCACTGCCTTTCGGCTGGCGAAGTAACTGCGCGAGCACGAGGTAGTCGCGACCGCCGATGGTTAATGCGGTGGGTTGAGTAGGCAGCGACCGGTCGCTGGCGGAGAAACTCACCGTGAGCTCGGACTGGCTGCTACCACGCGCGATCACCGCGTAATGGCCGGAACCGCTCGGCGTGGCGAGCTCGATGTCGCGAGGCAAGGCGGAAAGCTGTTGCATATGCGCGATCAAGGCGTCGTCGACCGGAATGCTGGCGACCACCAGGCCGACCGGTTGGGGCGCGTAAATCGGAACAACGACCACCCAGAAGGCCTTGCCGTCGATAACGGCAACGGCGGCCGTGCGCTCGTTAAAGGCCCGGCCCAGCAGATCGGGGAACGCGAACGGCTGGCCGTCATCGGCGCCGGCCATCGTATCGGCCTGGACTTTGCCATCGAGATCGAGCAGCTGCGTGCGCGATGCGCCGACACGACGGCCGTGGTTTCGCAGGACGGAAAGAATGGTTTCCTTGTCCCGCGCGCCGATGGCCGAGCGCAGGCCGTAGTCTAGCGACATGATCTGCACGCCGTTGGCGACGCTGGCCGACAGATCGTTCATCTGCGCCACGAAGGCGCCGGCATTCGCGCTCAGCTGGCGGCCACCTTCCTTGACCAGCTGTCGTCGCGCGACATCGTAGGCCAGTACGGCGGTGAGGCCCTGGACCAGGATCAGCGTGGCGACGAAGAACATCGCCAGCCGGGTGCGGAAGCCGAGGACCCGCATGGTCCGCTCAGTATCCGATGTGTTCGCGATCCATCGCGCCGCGCGGATCGGGCAGCAGGGCGAGGTTGAAACGGACGGTGGCCGGAGCGGCCTCGCTCACGGTGACGCCCTGGATCGGCAAGGTCACCCCGGGGCGCAGTTGCGGATGCCAGGCATGGGCGCGGTACTGCYCGTCATTGACCCCATCGATGCTCGCCCTGCCCTGTGCGTCGGTCGTCGCCATCTCGGGATCCTTCGTCACATAGAGGTAAGTGAGCATCTGGTCGTGGATGTTGCAGCCGACCGCGGCGTTGCCGGGGTTCTTCATCAGCAGCGCGGGCGAACTTTCACCGGGGCCGAGCATGTATTCGAACTTGACCATGTCCGAAAACGAGTAGACGTGGTGCCGCGTGTTGTCACTGTTGCGGAAGATCACACTGTCACCGGCGTGCAGCGCGGTGACGTAGGGGAGGAAGGTTTCGTCCTTCTGGTCGACGTAGCGGGTGGCCGCTGGGATCGTGCGTGACGTGGTGCCAGGCATGGGTGCAAGGCTCACCACCGCATCCGCCACGGGATGCCCGTTCGTATCCACGACCTCGATAACCACCCGTCCGGCCCGGGCCGGTGCGGCGCCCAGGATCAGTACGGTCGCAACGGCGAGCAGGCAGCGCATAGGAATCCCCTGTGTCCCGCGGCTAGCCTAGCTCAGTTGGCGGTTCAGCCGCGAACGGGGCGCAGCATGCGGCAGATGGCGACCATGGGACGATGCGGACCGCAGGGGTCCGTACTCCAGAAGTCGCCGCGATGCGAAGCGGCGACACCGTCGAATGACGGTTGCCCGGGCCCCTGTAAGTGACCGCAGGCGAGGGCGAAGACGAGCCCGGCCAGCATCGCGATGGATTTCGTGGTGACGCGCATGGCCTTCCCCCCGGTGGACGACGCCGACGTTAGGCTCCGGCGCGTGAAGGAACAATAGACCGAAAGGTGGGGCCGACGGTCACGCAACGGTCGGCCAGGACGGAAACGCCTTCCCGATGGGACACGACGATCAGCAGGCTTCGTGGCAGGCGACGCTTCATCGCCGAGAGCACTGCTAGTTCCGAGGCGGCGTCCAGCGCCCCGGTGGCCTCATCGAGCACGGCGACTGCGGGCTCGTGCAGGATCACCTGGGCCAGCAGCAGGCGTTGCAGCTCACCGCCGGACAGCCGACTGGACGCATCGTGCAAGGCGGTATCCAGGCGCTTGTCGAGGCCGACATCGCGCAGCGCCTCGCACAATTGCCCATCGGTCGCCGAGGGTGCTGCCCAGCGCAGGCAGTCACGGATGGTAGCCTGCCACGGACGCACGCTCTGGCTGACGTAGGCACCGTGACGGACGTAAGCGCGCCAGGTGTCGTAATCCATGGCCTGCCCGTCGATACGCGCGTCGAAGACCACGGGTCGCGTCATGCCGGCGAGAACATCGACGAGGCTGCTCTTGCCGATGCCGGAATCGCCCTGGATGAGCACGAGCTCGCCGGGCCGCATGACCAGCTCACCGAGCTCGACGCCGCGTACCGGTGGCGTGACATGCACGCGCCGGAAATGGACCCCGGCATCCGGGATTTTCGGCCATGCGCTCGCCGAAGTTGGCGCATCGGACGTCGGCAGATGCATGTAGCGCTGCCACAGTTCAAAGGCGGGCGCGGCCGAGCGCATCTGCTGGATGCTCTGCCGTGTCGACACCAGGTAGGGCAACAGCCGGCCGAGCAGAAGGCATACCGCGATCAACGCGCCCTGGTCGATGCCCTGCCAGCGCTGCGCGAGGACGAACAGTACGGCGATACCGCCGACCGCCAGTACCTCGAGGATCAGCCGGCCCGAGGCGACCAGTTCCAGTTGACGCGCGTAGCCTCGCGACAGGTCTTCGGATACCTCGCCGTAGCCGTCGCGCTCGACGTCCTCGCGGCCGAACGAACGGACGTGGCGAAGCCGACGGGGAAAATCCTCGCTGTACCAGAACAGCCGCGTCAGGTCCGTCACGTAGCGGCGGCCCACCTCGATCTGTTCGCGCGTGTAAAAACGCGATGCAAGCAGCGCAAGGACAGCCAGCGGCGGCGCGACCAGCAGCAGCGGGGGCGACACCCAGAAAGCCAGCGAGAGGCTGACCGTGGCGGTGATCCCGGCGACGAGCAACTGCTGCAAGGCGCTGAAACCCGTCACGACGATCTCGACATTGTAGGTAAGGACATTGGCGATTTCCGCTGAACTGGCAGCGGCGAGAGGGCGGATGTCGGCAGCGATCAGGCGCGCATGCACCTGGCGGCGCAGGCGCATGCCGTAGCGGCCGGCAAGACGCGCGCCGAGGCAGGACGCCCGCCAGCGCAACACGGCGAACGCGAGCGTGACACCGGTGAAGGCCACCGTCCGCCAGCCCACGCTCATGGACGCGTGGAACCAGCGGCCCGCGAACGGCAGCCGTGCGTCCGGCTGCACCAATGGCACCAGCAACACGGCGGCAAGCGCACCGGCGAGCGCCGCACCCAGCGAGAGAGCCACGTAAATGCAGACTTTCCAGCGGTCCGGCGTTGGCAGGTTCGCGACGAGTGATCGCAGGAGAGCAGGCAAGCCCGCGGCCGCCATCGCGTCCTTCATCGTCATGCGCTCGCGACGTGGTTTGAGGTCAGCAACCGCCGCAAGGCATCGACCGAAGCGCTCGGGTGACGGCTACGCCGGAGCACGTGCACCTCCATGTCTGCCAGCTGGTGGACAAAGCGGTGCCATCCGGCCTGGGTGGACGCATAGGACTGGTCAGCCAGCAGCAGGGGTGCAATCTCATGGTGCTCCAGCGGCAGGAGCATGTCGGCGGCGGCGTCGACCACCTCAGCGGATATGAACACCGCGCCCATCAATGCCAGCGGTGCCGTTGCGACGTTGCCAGCACCATGACGAAGGTCGGCTTCGAATTTCTCCACGCCGCTGCGCCGCCGTATGGTCGGCGAACCCTCGATCCATCGGCGCATCGGACCCTCGTCGATGAAGCGCAAGGCATCCTCGCGCACGTGCAGGAAATTACCGACGCCGCGCGCTTCCATGTTGCGCGGGTCGACGAAGATCGCATCCTCGGCGACGAAGTCCATTCCCTCGAGCAACCCATGAAGGGCGAGTGTTGACTTCCCGGCCCCACTGGCGCCGAGAAGGAGAACGCCGCGGCCATCGAGACCCAGGMAGGCGCCGTGCAGCGGAACGAGGTCCATGCCGCGTGCGGCGAGCACGAAGACGGCGAATTCGATGAGTTCGTAACGCACGTGATACGGCCGGTCGAGCATGTCTTCCGACACCACCACCAGAGCCTGATGGCGCGTGTGGTCGACGATCACGTAGTTGGATGCATCCATGATGCCGCAGATCACGCCCGCCCCCGATTGCGTGAGTACGCGCGGCGGCTCGTCGCACACCGCCGCGCGATGTCGCGGCAACAGGCGCAGCTCGACACGGAATGCCGGCAGTAGCGTTCCGGACCGGGGGCCCGCCAGACCACCGTACGCCGCCTCCACCAGCTCGAGCAGCGCCGGATGGGTGCTGTCGAAGCTGAACTGCGCCCCGAGGATGGTCTTGACCATGGCGAAGGGATAAGGCGAGCGCTCGAAGAAGGGATCGGCGCCAATGTCGCCAATGCCCGTAAGGGTGTTCTGGGCCATGCGGCATCCCGGCAGGTGATGCCCATGGGTGCACGGCACCGGCGGAAAGGTTGCGTAAGGAAACGGTGACGCGGTGATGCTGCCATCAAGGCAACCGTCTGGGTGCCCGGGGGCACTCACGGACCAATGCGATGATCGAGGTTCCCCCGACATGCTCAAGATTCAGGTCGGCCACTCCTACTTCCTTCGATACGATCCGAAGCAGTGGGAACGCGGCAAACCCTATCCACCCCTCGCCACGATCCAGGTGGCGGCCCTGCTTCGCGAGATGGGCCACGAACTGGCGTTATTCGATGCCATGCTCGCCGGCGGCGTCGAAGAGTACGCCGGCGCCTTGCATGCCGCGCGTCCCGATCTCGTCGTCATCTATGAAGATAACTTCAATTACCTGACCAAGATGTGCCTCAGTCGGATGCGCGACGCGGCGTGCCAGATGATCGCCGAGGCCCGTGCCTACGGCGCGCGGGTCATCGTCGCCGGCTCCGACGCGTCGGACCAGCCAGAGGCCTTTCTCGCCGCAGGAGCCGATGCGGTCCTGGTTGGCGAAGGCATCGCCGCGCTGGCGGCCCTGGTCGACCGGCTGCAACGCACGCCGGACATCGATCCCATCAGCTGGACCGCCGGCCTTTCCGGCGTGGCCACGCTCGTCGATGGAAAGACCGAGCTGGTCCGCCTGGGCGCCGTCCCGCCGGACCCGCGCGTGGTCGGGCGCCCCGCGTGGGACCTGGTCGACATCGAACGCTACCGGTCGTTGTGGCAGGAACGGCACGGCTACTTCAGCCTTAACATGGCCGCGTCACGCGGTTGCCCGTTCCGCTGCAACTGGTGCGCCAAGCCCATATGGGGCAATCACTACAAGCAGCGCAACGCGGAAGACGTCGCCGCGGAGATGACATACCTCAAGCACACGTTYCGGCCAGATCACATCTGGATGGCCGACGACATCTTCGGCTTCCATGTCGATTGGGTGACCGCCTTCGCCGAGCACCTCCACGAGAGCGACGGCTCCGTGCCCTTCACCATTCAGACCCGCGCCGACCTGGGCAGCGAGCGCATGGTCGCCGCGCTGGCCGACGCCGGTTGCGCCGAAGCCTGGATCGGTGCAGAAAGCGGGAGTCAACGCGTGCTCGATCGAATGAACAAAGGCACCACGGTTGCCGAGCTGATCGCAGCGCGCCAACGCTTCGGCGAGCACGGCGTGCGCGTGGGGTTCTTCATCCAGCTGGGATACCTCGGCGAGCAGCTGACCGATCTGCTCGCCACCCGCGATCTGGTCGCCGAGGCTGCTCCGGACGATATCGGTGTCAGCGTGTCCTATCCGCTGCCAGGTACGAAGTTCTATGAAGAAGTGAAGGCGCAACTCGGCCGGAAGACCCATTGGCGCGACAGCAACGACCTCGCCATGATGTTCCGCGGGGCCTACGATTCCGACTTCTACCGAAGCATGCGCGACCTGCTCCACCAGCAGGTCAACCTGCGTCAGGCGCGCGACACCCTCTCGCCTGTCGAGCGAAGCGAGGCGCATGCCTTGCTCGAAAGCCGCTGGAACCAACTGTTTGCGAACGAATCCGAACATCGTAGCGAACAGCCGACGCCCTCGCCGTTCATGGCGATGCAGACCATCGCCCTGCCCCTACTGTAGGTACCGTCATGATGCCCTCGCTGAAGCTCGTACGCAGCGGCCTTCGTCGCACGACCGAATCGCTCGCCGCGGAACTCGCGCTGGCCCGTCCGGGCACCCAGCTACCGGCGTGGACCGATCTCGAATGGCGACTGGCTTCGGCCGTGGCCRTGGCCCATGGGGTCTCGCCCCTGCTCAGTCGCCTGTCGACCTGGCAGAAGCCCGCGTGGCGACTCTTTCTCGCCACCCAGCGGGACCACGTAGAAAAAAGGTATCGACGTATTGCCACGCTGCTCGATCGCATCGACCAGGGTGCGCGCGATGTAGGCGTCGCGATCGTTCCGCTCAAGGGTTCCGCGCTACACGCGCTCGGGATTTATGCGCCGGGCGATCGTCCCATGGCCGATATCGACCTGCTCGTCCGCGAAGATGATGTCGGCTCCGTGACGGCCCTTCTCTGCGAACTGGGCTACGAGGAATCGTTCGTGCAATGGAAGCACCGCGTGTTCAAGCCTATCGACAGCCATGCTGTTTCAGGGCTTGGCGAGCATCGCGACACGCCGGTCACTATCGAACTGCATACGCGCATCCAGGAACGGCTCCCCGTCTCCACGGTCGACATCACCTCGCGTATCTACCCCAGCCATCCACGGCCCGGCCTCAACGCGTATCCGTCGAACGGCGCGTTGATGAGCCACCTGTTGCTGCACGCTGCCGGCAACATATGCGGCCGCAGCCTCCGACTGATGCACCTGAACGATATCTCCCTCCTTTCGACGCGCATGGTGGAAAGCGACTGGCAGGCCCTATGGGCCGACGCGCAAGTCGGATCTGCCTGGTGGGCCCTGCCACCGCTCAACCTTGTCGCACGCTACTACGCCCACGCGGTACCGCCGCCGATCCTCGCTCGTCTGCAGCGCGAATGCCCCCCTCTGCTCCGTGCCATGTCGCGGCGGTGGACGCTGACCGATGTGTCCTGCTCGGACCTGTGGCTGCGCGCGCTGCCCGGCGTCGAGTGGTCGCGCAACGTCGGCGAGGTGGCGCGATGCCTCCGCAACCGCCTGCGTCCGTCGGCCGAAAGCGTCCAGGAACGCGCTGACATGGTGCGCACACAGCTGTGGCTACAGGGCCAGAGCTGGGTCACCCAAGGTCATCGTCGGCGCATTCTCACGTGGCTGACGCGCCCGGTGCCGCGCATGGATACGCTGTACGTCGTACGAGCGGCGCTCGAGCCCGCGGCACCTCTCGCCTAGGGCCCCTCCGCCTAGGCGGCGTCGCCGCGCCGCGCCAGCAGCTCGTGATATAGGCAGTCAAAGGTTCGCGCGGTGTAGTCGGCGTCCTCGGCGAGTGCCATCCGCTGCGCGGCTGCGGCCAGCCTGCAACGCAATGCCTCGTCGCCCAGGACGCGCTGGATGGCTGCGGCAAGACCCACCCAATCGCCAACCTGGACGGCGAGCGTCGCTAGTGGCGACCACTCCGCGATGTGGCCCACGGCCGTACCGACCGTGGGCACACCGGTCACCGCTGCCTCGAGAAGCACGAGCGGCCCGGCCTCATGAATCGAAGACATGACCAGAAGATCGGACGCCGCGACGAGGGGACGCAGTTCGCGCTGCGTGCGGAAGCCCAGGAAGCGCACGCGATCCTCGAGGCCCAACTGATGAACCAGGACGGCCATCTTTCCTTCAAGCGTGTCGACGCCGACGATCTGGATCTCGAAGTCGACGCCGGCGTCACGCACTGCCGCCAGTGCGCGGAGCAACGTCGCCTGGTCTTTGACCAGATTGAGGCTGGCGACGTGAATCAGTCGGGCTTTAGGAGCGACGCGAAGGCGGGGAGCGAGCGGCGGCCACGCGGCTGTGTCGACGCCTAGCGGAATGCGTCGCGCCGGGACACCCAGTGCCGCCAGAGCATCGACGATCGGAGCGCTTGCAGCGGTCACGGCATCGGTGGCCCGAAGCATGACGGCCTCGCGAAGACGCCCCTTCCATCGGCGACGGCCGCCATAGCCGATGGCATGAAGCGCGACGAGTTCACCGCCAGCGATGTGCACGAGGCTCGCGATGCGCAACAGCTTTGCCGCCGTCACCGCGATAAGACTGCACGATCCGGAAAAAATGGCGTGGACCAGGGCGAACGGCGAACGGCGATGCTCCGCACGAATAGCCGCTATGGCCCGCAGGCGGGGCCACCCATCGCCAATGTTATGCACAGTGGCACCCATCAAGGACCAGGTAGCCGGCAGCGGCTCCTGATGCAGGACGAACACATGCACGTCGTGACGGCGAGCGAGCCGCACCACCAGGGCCAGGAAGACGGGAATGACTCGATATTCTCCCGTGCGATCCATGCCCCCGGGAACAACGATGGCGATCTTCATGACCGGCCCTCCCGGCGATCGGCGAGCAGCCTTGCATAGGCCTCCGCCCATTGGCGACCGACGGCGGCGAACGAAAGCGTAGCGTCGAAAAAGGCGCGCACGTCCGCGCGCGAGGGACGAATACCCGCTGCACGAACCAATGCGTCGGCCAGGCGCCCGCTGTCTCCGCACGGCCACAGCTCGCCGACCACATTACCCGTCAGCGAGCGAAACGACGGGATATCCGTGACCACCGGGGTCACTCCACAGGCCAATGCCTCGAGCAAAGCGAAACCACAACTTTCGCCCAGGCTTCCCGAGACGAAGAGGTCTGCACTACGCATCAGCATCTCGATCCGTGCGTGCGGCTGAGGACCTAGCAGGTGTACGCGGCCGTGCAGGCGCGGGTCGCTATCGATTCGGTGGCGCACCTCGTCCAGCAGCGGAGCACGTCCGAAGGCAAGGTAGAGCTGTATACCGGGAAGCCGCTGCGAAGCGCGCGCGACGCCATCCAGCACGGCCAGCGGATCCTTGCCATGACTGAGGTGCCCCACCGATATCACGCAGGGATCGCCCGCCATGCCCGTCTCGGCTCGCGCGGCCGTACGATCGCCCGGATGGAACCGGCTGCTCGATTCCGGAATGGCGAACAGCCGTGTCCGTTGTGCGAATAGCCCGGCGCGCGTAAACGGACCCGCAAGCCCCGGTGAGGTGAAAGCGATACCGGAAGCCGCCGCGTACCATGCGCGCCACTGCGCCCGTCGCCACCAACGTGGCGGGCGGTCCGCGTGATCCTGGATCAGGATGGGCACGCGCGGCAGGCGCCGGGCCACCGCAAAAGCGTCCGCGGCGAAACCGAGACTGTGCACGTGAACGACATCGCTACCGATATCGGCCACCAGATCCGCAAAGAAACGTCCGCGCGCCGCCGATGAGCGCGTGCCGCCCGGGTCGACGAAGTGGTAGTCAATGCCATGCCGGGTAACCAGGCACTGGCGCGCGGCGACCTGGATCACTGAAACACGCGTTCCCGAAGCGGCGGCCGCTTCCGGGATGTCGACCAGCGATGGCCATCGTTCGAACAACTCGTCTGGCGAGCAGCCCGCGGGGGCACGGAGAAAATTGATCTGGGTAACGTGCACGGATGTTGCTCGCTTAGGCACCTGAAACCTGCGGAATGCGCAGACGCACCAGCCGGTTCGCGAGGTTCAGCTCCCAAGGCCTGTCGTACTGGCGACGGTGGTAGCGCCATGAGGCCATCGTGCTCAGCCCCCGCTTGGCCCATGACGGCGAATGCAGGTCCTGCACGGTGGGATAGCGGGAGCGCAGCACGGTCACGAAATCCTTGATGCGTCGACGCAGGTCATCCGTCAGCCAGGGGGCGTCGGCGTGGCAGGCATAGTCGACCCAGCGTTTCTCCGTCCACTCTTCAGGCGACGACGGAAAGACCAGTGGCTTGCCATCCAGGTCCAGCAGTGGCGTGGATGCGCGCTTGCCTCGGTCCTTCTCGTGCTTGCTGCTTTCCGGCAGCGGCGTGTAGATGTAAATCACGATCTCCGACGCAGGATTGATCCGCTTCACCTCGCGGATGAACTCGAATGTCTGCTCCGTCTCCTCCACGGTGTTCTGCGGTGGCGCCACCATGAACGACAGCTCGGGAATCACGCCGTTGCGACGGCACAGATCGATAACTTCCAGCGTCTGGTCGGGCCGCGTTCCCTTGCGGATCTCCTTGAGCATGGCGCCGTTCGGCGACTCGGCGCCCAGGTAGGCCATGCGCAGGCGACTCTTGCGCACCAGCTCCCAGGTGCTCTCCGAGAGGTTCAGCAGCGCGTCGGTGCGCGCAAAGCACCACCACGGCATTTCCAGCTTCGCCATCACCTCGAGCAACGGAATCATCTCCACTTCGCGATCGAAGAAGTTGTTGTCGAAGAAGAGAATGGAGTCCGCGCCGAGCTCGTACTTGAGGTAGCTAAGTTCGCGCTCGAGCCGCTTGGCCGTCGGCAAGGCGGTCATGCCGCCAAACATCGCGTTGACTCCGCAGAACGTGCAGCGGAAGCGACAACCGATGGCGGCCTGGTGCGATACGGTACGTTCACCAAGGAAGGTACGTGCGAGGTAGCGACGCGGGTCGCCCAGCTTTTCGTACGGCAGCACCATACCGTTGTCGACCATCGAGAAACGCCGGCTGGGGTTGTGCACGGGCGCTCCCTCGCGCTTCCACGAGAGGTTGCCTATGTGCGCTATGGCAGGCGGACCGGGACGCGCCAGCGCTGCGACCAGTTCCGGCAGGCTCTCTTCGGCCTGCCCGCGAATGGCATAGTCGACATAGGGCGCGGAAAGCGCCGTTTCCGTATTGAGTGTCGGGAAGTAGCCGCCCCAGATGATCGGTAACCGGGGATGGTGCTCGCGAATCGCGCGGGAAACCGCGATGGCCGGCGCGATCTGCGGCCCGCCCATCACACTGACGCCAACGGCGTCGAAGCGGTCGCTGGCGATCGCGGCCAGCGTAGCGCTAACCAGGTCCCGGTCGACGTTACCGTCCACGATCCGGCTGTGCCCGCTTCGGTCCAGCGCTGCGGCAAGATTCAGGAGTGAAAGGGGAAATCGTGCACTAGAGCGCGATGTGATCGTCGGGTTGATCAGCAAGGTCCGTGGCGACCCGTCCGCGCCGGGCGTCGATGTGTCGAGAAGGTTCATGCAATACGCCTCAACTGGAAGACAAGGGCCACCGGGACTTCGAGGGCCATCGGATCGAAGTGCGCACCGGCAGGGATGTCGGCGGGATCGAGCATCGGCTCCACCACGCGCTCGATCGCCAGGCCGAGCGTCGAGCAGGCCGTGTGCCAGTGGCTGTACAGGTGCCGTGTATGACGCACGGCGTAACGCTGGCCGCCTGCGCGGAAATCACGTTGCCAGCCCAGCGCATGGCCGATGGGATGCACGTCACTGCACAGGATGCGTCCGCCGGGACGCGTGGCGCGGCGCAGTTCGGCCAGCGCGGGCGCGAGTTGCTCCAGGTGTCCGATGGTCAGGCCGCATACCGTGAGGTCGGCCGTCGAGCCAGGCACCGGCAGGGCGGTGAGGTCGCCTTCGCGCAGGTCGACGTTTGCATCGTCGAGAGCGTTGCCCAGCGCCTCACGCGCTCGTTGGAGCATGGCAGGGGAAAGGTCCACGCCGATGGCCCTGGATGCGCCACGGCGGAGCGCGTGAATCAGATACCGGCCGCTTCCGCACCCGGCGTCGAGCACGTGACGGCCACGCAGTCTATCGGGCATCAAAGCCAGCATGGCGCGCTCCTCGGCCATCATGACCGGATTGTGCGCGTGCGCCGGATAACTCGACGACCACAATGCATACGCCTCGAGCGGATCCAGTACGGGCAGGGGTGAAGTCAGTGACACCGGGCCTCCACAGCGAGGTCTGGCTCGCGTTTGTCATCGGAAAGGTGCGCGTCGAGTCCGGCCTCGAGAACGACCACGGCCGGATCGAACAAGGCGCGTGCGATCAGCTTCGGACGACCGTCCAGATACACAGGTAAGACCTCGACGCCGGCGGCGGCGAACCAGGCGGCGAAATCCGGATCGGCGATGCGCGGCACGCCGTCGCGGACGACCGCGCGAATGTCGCTGCGCGCCAGGCCGATCAGGCTGTCCGCAGCAAGGCCTTCGCGATCACGTACGACGACCAGGTCCGCTGGCGCACCGATCTCGAGACTGCCTCGCAGTCCTAGCCGGAAGATGCGAGCCGCGTCGGTCGTGACAAGGGAAAGCAGGGCCGTGTGCGAGAGGTCACCGCGCGCCGCGGCGTCACTCAGCTCGTCGAGCAGGTCGCGCCGCCCGCTCAAACGCGAGTCAGTACCCAGCGCAAGGCGGCCGGCCCCGTACAGTCGACGCGGATCGAGCGTACCGCCGAGAAGCGCCCTGTTGCTGCCAGGGCACCAGACCACGGCAGCGTCGCGGGCAATAACCCGTTCTATGTCAGCATCATCCAAGCCCACGCCGTGGACAAGCACGGTATTGCCACCGAGACAACCGAGCGCGTCCAGGCGCGCGAGTTCGGAGGCGGCAACGCTATCCGTACCTTCGGCCAGATGAATCATCCACGGTCGCCCGGCAGGCGTGGCAACGTAGCTTTCACGCACAGACGGACCGAAGTCCGGACCATCCAGCGTATAGCTCCATCCATGGTCGCGAAGCAGCGAGACGGGGAAGTCGTCCGCGTCGAGCACGGGATGCCAGGGGTCGTGGTGAACGACAAAGGTGGTGCCGGCGAGCAGGTTCTTCAGTGCGCCGTGGCGGAACCGGACGGACTTCGGTACCTGCAGCGCGGCGATGACATCGTCGTTCTGAAAGTGGCTCTGGAAGGCTGCGATCCACGCGTAGCTGTTCGGAAAGGGCCCGGCGCCGCGCAGGGCCGGTACGGCATTGACCTGCAGATGTTCGTGCGAGTTAATCAGCCCAGGGAATATCCGGTGCCCACGTACGTCGACACGAAACACATCGTCGGCAGACGACGCGACCACACGACCATCGCGCAGATGCAGCGGCGCTCGCGACACGCCGCGCGGCAGCGTGGTCAGGCCACCCTCGAGGACCGTTCGCGTGGAAATCAGTGACGCGGTCATGGGGTTAGTGCCGGTGCATCACGATCAGGAAGTGATCGCCCATGTCGCGCAGCAGCGGCAGCTTGCCGAAGCGATCATCGATCCGGCCAAGACGTTCATACCACGCCGGGCGGCGCTCGTAGCGCTCGACCATGTACGGCGGCGGCATGAACAGGCTGAGCGCGCTGTATCCGGCAAGCCGGAAATGGTCGGCAAAAGGACGGTAGAACTCGCGCGGCAGGTAATACTTCGTCCAGATGGTATGGCGGTTCATTCCCACCGCCGTCGCGCCACGCGCTCCACGCACCGCCGCCCTGCGGAAACGGCCGCGCAGGGCGTAGTGCGCCGCTTCCCAGGGACAGATGCGACCCATCACCGAGAAGACCATGACACCGCCCGGACGCAGGAGGCGCGCGCACTGCGCGGCCACGTCGTGCAGATCGGGTGCGCAGTTGAGCGGTCCGAAGTTGGAATAGATGCCGTCGAAGCTGCCGTCGAACGTGCCATCGAGACGGCCGAGCTCCTGGACACCGAGGTGCCTGGCGGTGAGACGGCCGCCCAATGAGGGGTCGCCTGCACGGGCCGATGTGCGTGCGACCATCGATGGCGACCAGTCTGTCGCCATCACCTCGTAGCCACGCCTCGCGAATTCGGACGCATCGATACCCGTGCCGCAGCCGATGTCGAGCAGGTGCGAGCCTCGTCCCAGTTCGCCCACGACGGTATCCCAGAGTGTCTGGCGCATGCGCTGGATGAGTGCATTGTTGCCGCGCGGACCGTCGTAGTCGGCGGCGACACTGTCGAACGCCCGTTGCGTGTCGAGCAGACGCGCGTCGTCGATCGGTTCAGGTGTCGATTGGGCACTCATAGTCGTTCATCTTCCGGTGTGTCGGGTCAGTGAGTGCCGGGAGCACGTGCTTTGGTTGAACGACGCCGTAGCGCATTTCGGCCGATGGCGGCCACGCCGGCCAGGAACAGGCCAAACACGACACCTATACCGATGCCGAGGACGCTGTTGGGGAAGGCACGGCCTGCGGGCACATAGATGGGCCATGGCGTGGAGGTGTCGAAGGTGTAGTTCGGCGCCAGGCGCACGACGAGCTCGCTGCGCGCCTGCTGCAGCGCGCGGATATCTTCGTTTTTGCTTGCCAGCAGGACCCCGGCGAGCGCTGCCGCGGCATGATCGGCGGACGCGGTAGCGCTCGCCAGGCGGTCGCGGTCGGCGAGTGCGATATGCAGGTTGCTGTCGAGCTCATCGAGGCGATCGTTGGCCAGCTTCAGCGGCAAGGCGCGGATGCGCGCGTGGATGGCCTGCAACTGGCCGAGTGTTGCCTTGGCAAGGTCGCTCGCCTGCTGCGCCGAATACGCGCGGACGCTGACCTTCAAGAGGTTGGCATAGCCATCGGGATCGACCTTCAAACTCCTGTCATACAGGTTCACCTCGGGCGACCCCAACGGAAGACCGAGGCTGGCAACCACGGCGTCCCGGAAGGCAGCGGTCTGCAACCGCGAGATCACGCGCTGGAACGACTCGACCTTCATCTCCTGGCCGGGCGGTGCGGAACCGATCTGGCCCACCTGTATCCAGACGGTGGCCTCCCATTGGCTGCGTGCCGTGTGTACCCAGGCAAAGGTGAGCCCGAGCACGATAACGAGCACGGCGACGAACCAGCGCCACTCCCGAAGGAAGATGTGCCATAGGTCGATCAGATAGATCTCGTCTTGTTCCATGCGTAGGGCTCGTGGGGAAGTGGGAGGGTGCCGCTGTCACGCCGCGTCGGCAGCAAGGCAGCGAACAGCTGCATGAGCAGGCAGAGGATGACGAAGGCGGCATTGGTCCAGATGAAGGCCTGCGGTGCGAAAGGCGACATCAGGCAGACATAGGCGATGCGCAGGAAGATCAGCAGCGAGAACAGCGACACCGAGGCGCGTAACCGGCGCACGCTCCACAGCAGCAGGGCGTAGAGCAGCAGCATCGAAGCGACGGCGCCCCAGGGTCCGTAGGCCAGGAGAAACGGCAGGAACTCCGTACCCACGTTGATGTTGGACGCATCGAAAGGAATAGACGCCGCTGCCACTGTGGTGGGTCCGCTGAGCGGAATGAGCTGCCCGATCAGGATGGCCGCGTCCGTATAGCCCTTGGTCACCATCGATGCAAAGTTGTAAGGGCCGGCGCTGACGTAAAGCGCCAGCCACTTGACGCCCTGCGGCGAAGCGCGGTACAGCGCACTGAAGGGCAGTTTCACATTGTCCAGCGAGCCCGAACGCACCGCACCCAGCACCGAGAACACGGTCGCCCCGAGAATGCCGATGATGCCGACCGACTTCCATGGCAACGGACGGCGTACGTCGCGACGGAACAGGATGACCAGGGCGAAAGAAAACAGTGCTGCGAATATCCGGTTACGGTCGATCACCAGCACCGGAAACACCAGGCYGATCATGATGAGTGCGTTACGAAGGCCGCGCTTACGCGTGCAAAGCAATCCGATGGGCGGCAAGGTCCAACAAAGTGAGGAAATATGTCGCACGTGCTCGCGCCCTGGCTCCATCGTGGCGTACGAGGCCGGATTGTCGATCAACGGTATGGGAAACAGCGCCAGGTCGAGACCGCAAAAGACGATCACGACCGCGGCGAAAACGAGGGCGACGAAGGCTTCGCGGCTGCCCGTGTAATCACGGGCGCGGAATCGCGCGATCGAAGGCAGGCGGATTGCTGCGAAGGCATCGACGAGGATGATGCCGACGGCGGCCATCACCAGCAGCAACATGCCTTCGAGGTACCCTGCTGGCAGATCGTAGGCGAGCGCTGTGAGCCCGCAAGCGAACAACAACGGCCACGCGATATAGCTCGATGGCTGGCGGAGGATACGATTCATACGCCCTCCACGTGGGGGTGCGCGGCGCGATTCAGCCGCAGCCTGGACAGCACAAGCAGGGAAACGTAGGCAGCCAGGTGCAGCGCGACCCGTGAGTGGCGCTTCTGCAGGAAGGCGATCTTCGCGCCGATATACTGTGCCTGCGCACGGAGCAGCGTGCGATACGGCTCGTCGAACAGGCAAAGCCGGCTCATCGCCACCTCGCGCGATTCGACCAGGTTCACGATGCGCGTCGCGGTGTGCCGTGTCTTGCTGAAGTTGGCGCCATGCAGTCGATAGGCACACACGGTGACATCGATAAAGCCGATCGCGTCACGTGCGGCCAGGCGAAGGAACATGTCCCAGTCATCGATGCGCAGGCCCTCGGTCCAGCGCGCAACGGTCTCCAGCACACTCTTGCGCAGCAGTGTGACCGGCCCACCGATCGCCCAGTGCCCGATCACGGCACGACGGATGCCGTCGCTGGAGTCGTAGAGCCGCTTGTCGGCGCCGTGCAGATCGATCATTCCACTGTCGTGAAGCCGATTGCCTTCGCCGTCGATGACGATCGAATCGCCGATGACCGCACCCTTGTTCCTGTGCGACATGAGGTAGCGAACCTGCGCCTCCAGGCCACCAGGCAAGAGGTAATCGTCACTGGCGCCGATGCGCAGGAACTCCCCATGTGAGCGGGCGGCCAGTTCGTTGAGGGTCGCCGCGATACCGCGGTTCTCGCGGCGGACGAATTCGACGGGAATCTCGCTGCCGTGGGCCGCCACCCAATGGGCGATGCGCTCGGCCGTGCGGTCGGTAGATCCATCATCGATGATGACGATCTCCTTGGCCGGGTACGGATCCTCGAGCACGCTATCCAGGCATCGCTGCACGAAACTCTCGTGATTGAACGCGGGAATCAGTATCGATACCAGCGGAGCGTGTGACCACTCGTATAGGTCGACGGTCATGTACGCAGCCCTCCGAGGTAGTGCCGGACCACCAGCAAGTTGAAGATCAGGTAGCCCACGTAGTTGATGGCAAAGGCGTACATCGCGCCGACCAGGCCGAAATGCGCCGTGCACAGGTAGACGAGCAGCAGGTAACTCACGCCGAAGGCGATCTCGGAGGCCACGAACAGGCGGGTCATGGCCTTGGCCAGCATCACGTAGGACAGGACGAACGATGCGATCTTGACCACGTCGCCTACCAGTTGCGGTGCGTAGAGCCCTTCGGCCGACGTGAAGTCTGCACTGAAGAGAATCCGCGTCACCCAGTCGCGGGCGACGTACACCAGGGCGGCAAGCAAGAGCACGACCGGCAGGATGTGCCGGTAGGCACTACGCAACTCGCCCACCAGCGCTCCACGTTCACTGATCGAGGCGAGCTTTGGCAGGTAGTAGATGTTGATCGCCGCGGTGAGGAACAGCAGGTAGGCGTCCGACACCTTGCTCACGGCCTGCCAGTTACCGACCTGTTGCCAGCCGAACTGGAGAGCGAGGTGATCGCGTACCGCGATGTTCACCAGCGGCGGAAGCAAGGCCGAACTGATCGTCATCAACGAGAAGGCGGCAAGCCGGCCGTTCATTTCCCGATCGAAGCGCAGCCGCGGCAGGCTCTGACGGAAGTACGGGCTGCGCCACCACGACGGCAAAGCCACCGCAAGCCAGGCCAACTGACCGAGCACGAGGGCGAGCAACGCGCCATAGAGCTGGAAGCGGCTGGCCAGCCATACCGCCATGGCGATGCCTAAGACCGAGCCGATGACCTGGATGAAGGCCAGTCGTCGTACGTCCATGAAGCCATTGATTACGGCCAGCACGTAGTTCACGGCAGCGATCCCCAGTTGGGCGACTGCGAGAACGCGGATCAGGCTTTCGAAACCGGCGTCGCCGAGAATCCAGACAGCCAGCTGCCGGCTGAAAACCAGGGCCGCCACGCCCATTAGGCACGACGCGCACAGCGCATAGGAAAGTGCGGCGGCAAGTAGCCGCGAAAGGCGCTGCGGGTCGCCGCGATACTCGGCCACGTACTTGACGATGCCGGCGCTGATACCACCGCCGGCAAGCACCGCCAGCAGYGACATCAGGCTCATGAACTGCCCCAGCCGGCCGACGCCCTCGGGCCCGGCGAACCATGCCACCAGCTTGATGACGACCAGGCCGGCCAGCAGYCGCGCGGCGGTGCCTATCGCTGAATAGAAACCGGCGCGCGCCAGGCTCATGTCGACAGCCGGAAGCTCATGCACGCCCGAATGACGTGTTCGACCGCCTCGTCGCCGAGTGTCGGTCCGATCGGAAGACTCAGGACTTCGTCATGCAGACACTCCGTCAGGGGCAAGCTCACAGGCAGCGCTCCGGCATACGCCGGCTGCCGGTGCGGCGCCTCGGGATAGTGAACCTGGGCATGAATACCCTCCGCCAGCAGGTGCGCCTGCAACGCATCGCGCTGGGCACTGCGGACGACGAACAGGTGCCACGCGTGGCGTTCTTCGCTCGCGAGTGTCGGCAAGCCGATCGCGGGATGTCGGATCGACGCGAGGTAGCGCCGTGCGATCGCCCGACGACGGGTGACATCTGCATCCACGTACTTGAGTTTCACGCGTAGCATCGCCGCCTGCATTTCATCCAGACGTGAATTCACGCCTTGGTAGAGATGGCGATACTTCTCCAGCGAACCGTAGTTGCGCAACGCCGCGACACGCGTGGCGAGTTCGGCATCGGCGGTGACGACCGCGCCGCCGTCACCCAGCGCACCCAGGTTCTTGGCTGGAAAAAAGCTGAAGGCCGCGGCATCGCCGAAGGCTCCCGCACGACGCCCCGACCAGGTGGCACCATGGGCTTGCGCCGCGTCCTCGATCACCAGGAGGCCATGCCGATGGGCGATAGCGGTGATGGCAGGCATATCGGCCAACTGGCCATACAGGTGCACAGGCATGATCGCGCGCGTCCGCGGTCCGATGGCCGCTTCGATGGCCGCGGGATCGAGATTGAAGGTGGACGGGTCTGGCTCGACGGCGATGGGAACCAGTCCGCTTTGCGTGATCGCGAGGAAGCTGGCGATGAACGTATTGCCAGGAACAATCACTTCGTCGCCATCGGCTAACCGGCCGAGGGATTTGCAGGCGCGAAGGATCAGTGACAGCGCATCCAGCCCGTTACCCACACCTACGGCGTGTGGCAGACCGCACCATTGAGCGAACTCGCTTTCGAAGGCGGCCAGTTCCTGGCCGAGCACGTACCAGCCCGAGTCGATGACGCGCGCCGCGGCGGCCTTCAGTTCGTCGGCATGGCGCGCATTGATGGCACGCACATCGAGAAAGGGTACGTCCATTACGCGAACTTCGTCACAGGGCCAGCCCTTCCACGTAGCGCGTGCCCTGCACTTCCCGCAGGAACTGCGCGTAGTCGGTGATGTAGTCGGCGGGGTCGTAGAACTGATCCGCCAGCACCATCAGGACGCAGTCGTCGCTGAAGTCGTAAAGCTCGCGCCAGACCATGCTGCCGAGGAGGAGGCCCTGCGTGGGATCGTCGAGCACGACGGTCGCCGGACCGGTGCCGTCGTCAAGCAACAGCGTGACCGAGCCGCGCACGGGCACCGCCAGCTGCGTGAGGTGGCGATGGGCATGTTGACCGCGATGCACATCCGGCGTGTTGGCAAAGATGTAGTACACCCGCCGGATTTCGAACGGCACGTTCCGGTTCTGCTCCAGGGAAACGAGCATGCCCCGGCTATCGCCGTGCTTCTGTAACTGGATTCGCTCGATTTCCATGGTGTAGGCCAGGCACTGTTTCGTTGATGGCGTCGTACGAACTTGAGTGCCGGCCCTATCGCCAAAGGTTGCGACAACCTTCCGCCGCCCACGCGGCACTCAACCGCATTGGCTTCGATGTGAAGGGCGACTCGGGCATGGGAATGAATCCGCTGATTCCGTTGAAAGGCGGCCCGCTGAAGGGCCGGCCGGCGAAGGGCCAGTCGGCCCTGGTACCCCTGCCGCGGCGGCTGCGCGTACTGCACTGGCTCACCGTGATCTGCGTGGCGATGGCCGCCGCCTTCATCCTGACCCGTGACCAGCTCGACGGACGCGATGTGCGCGCCTGGTTGCTCGAAGGCCATCGCCACTTCGGCCTGTTCGTCCTGGCACTGTTCGTGGTCCGTGTCTTCGTTCGCCTGCGGGTCGGCAAACTGCCCCCGTCCGGGGAGTCGCCATGGCCGGTACGCGCCGCTGCCGGCCTGACCCATGTCGCCCTCTACGCCTTACTGGTCACCCTGCCAGTGCTCGGCTGGGCACTCAGCAGCGCAGAAGGCAAACCCGCCCATTTCTTCGGCGCCACGCTGCCCAACCTCGTGGCGCCCGACGAAGACCTCGCTGACAGCCTGCAGGCCTGGCATCTGAATGCGGCGTGGGTGCTGCTGGGACTGGTATGCCTGCATATCGCCGCTGCGCTCTGGCACCACTTCGTCATGCGCGACGGCGTTCTCCGCCGGATGTGGCCAAAACGCCGTCGCTGACCGCCCGAAAACAAGGAGATGTCATGTTGTTCCAATTGCTCCAATGCGCAACCCGCTGGGCACGGCCCGCACACCTGGGCTGGGCCGTCGCCGCACTGCTGATGTTCGCCAGCACGTCGGTCCAGGCGATCCCGGCCTATGCGCGGCAGACCGGTTCGGCCTGCGCGGATTGCCACGCGGGCTCCTACGGCCCGCAGCTCACCCCCTACGGTATGCGCTTCAAGCTCAATGGCTATACCGATACCGATGGCAAGGGTTTCAAGATCCCGGTGTCGGGCCAGCTGACGGAAGCCTATACAAACCCGGCGACCGGCAAGAACACGACCGACCTCACCGAAGGGGACCTCTACGTCGCCGGCCGTCTTACCGACCAGATCGGTGGCTTCGTGAAGGTGGAGGCCGATCACACTGGAAAGGACACGTACAACACGCGGCTGAGCAACGTGGACCTGCGCTTCGTCCTCAAGGAGCTGAAACTCGGTGGCAAGGACCTCACGCTCGGCGTGAGCGTGAACAACAGCCCCGGCTTCCAGGATCCGATCGCGGCCTTGCCGAACGCGTCGTTTATCGTGCCGACAGGTGTCACCGGTACGCTACTGAGCCCTGGCAGCCCCAACACGCCGACCGACCGTGTCATCGGCACGACGATGTACGGTCTCTACGATTCCAACTGGTACGGTGAAGTGGGCACCTACCGGTCGCTACCCACGTCCGATCAGGATCATCTCGGCTACAACATCGGCGGCGATCCGGGAAAGCTGCACGACACCGGCTATTTTCGCTTCGCATACATGAAGGACATGAAGCGTCAGTTCTTCTCCGCAGGCGTCGTGGCGCTCACGACCAAGCGATCCATACCTCGCTCGGGGCCCAGCGATGACCTCACCGACCTCGGCTACGACCTGACCTATCAGTACCTCGGCAACCGCGAACACATCATCCAGCTGAGCTACGTCAATATCCTCGAGCAACGCCACTATGGCACGCCACTGTTCAACCCGACGACGGGCCTGGCAGCGCAGACCCGAGCCAACGTGCACGACCAGACGCTCACGGCGACGTACACCTTCCACCAGACGTACAGCCTCTCGGTATCGCATCTGTTGAGTACCGGATCGAACGACGGCGCGCGCTACCTGCCCTACGGCGATCCGGACGGCACCTCGAACCTGATTACGCTGTTCTGGGCCCCGTTCGGGAAGGACGATTCGTACACCACGATCGCCAACCTGAAGCTGGCCGCTACCTGGTTCCGCGTCACGCGCTTCAACGGGCGCGACCACAACATCTTCGACGCCCCTCCCGGCGTCCGTCCAACCAATGCAGGAGATTTGAATGCTTTCTCCCTTTCCGCCAGCCTCGCGTTCTGAGGCGCATCCGGGCCGGTGGCTGCACGGCGTTGCCGTGGCCGGCCTGATCCTCGGCTGGTTCGCGGCCTCCCCCGCCGTTCGGGCCGGCGACGCGACAGCCGGTGCCGATGTCTTCAAGTCCGAATGCGCCGAGTGCCATACCGTGAAGGAGGGCCGCAACAAGAAAGGCCCCAGCCTCTTCGGTATCGTCGGGCGGCAGTCGGGCAGCATCGCCGACTACAGCTACTCCGATGCGCTCAAGCAGGCGAACTGGACGTGGACCGCGGACAAACTCCACTGGTACCTGTCCCAACCGGCCAAACAGGCCAATCCAGGCACGAAGATGAAATACGATGGACTCACTGACGCCAAGCAGCTGGACGATCTCCTGTCTTACCTGAGCAGCGTGCACTGACGATATCTGTATGACGAAGTGATGCGGCAAAGCCACCCCGGGTCCACACACAGGGGTACGCGGTCGGCACGGTGGTTCGCCACCCTGCCGACGTGTGCCTGTGCGCGGCTGGGCGTCGTGGTGTCGGCGCTAATGCTCAGCGCTCACGGGAGGGCCGCGCACGCGCAATCGTCGAGTTTCGGTGGGGTGGTCGCGGTCAGCAACCAACTCGTCGATCGCGGGCTGGCGGTCACGCCCAAAACCCCTGTCCTCCAGGGCGCACTTTCCTGGACGACGCCCTCGGGCTGGTCGCTCGGCCTTTCGGCCAGCACCGAAACGCGCGCACCGGGGAAGATCGTCGAGGCCCTGGCCCAGGCCTCGTATGCATGGTCGCTGTCCGCCGACTGGCAGATGCAGACGAGTCTGCTCTATTACCGCTACGGCAACGATTCGCACTGGCGCATCTACGATCGTGTGGAACTGGGCGCCAGCTGGATCTACCGCGACGTCCTCACCGTCGGCGTCTCCGCGGCCCAGCTCGTTCATACGGGCGGTCGCGGACCGCGCGGGGCCGCCGATATCGGCTTCCGCTGGCCACTGGCCTGGAAGCTGGCGGTGTCGGCCGGCGTCGGCACGGCCCAGTACTTCAATCCGCCCTACAACCGTGAGTACCCCCGCTACCAATACGGGCATGCCGGCCTCATATGGGAGAGCGAAAGGTGGCGGGTCGAGCTCAAGCACATCATGACCCAGCACGCCCCGCGGTCTGACGGGTCTCCCGCAGTCTCACAATGGAATGCGACTGTCTCACGCACGTTCTGAGCCGGCGCAACCTTTCCCCTTCAAAGGGGTACTTACGCTGGCCTCCCGACTTGCTCCGACGAAACCATGACTAACGCGGACACCGACGCCGACACCACCGACCGCCTCCTGTTGCAACGGATGGCGGGGGGCGACCGCACGGCACTCAGCGTGCTCTACCGGAGCTATCACGGGCGTCTGTCCCGTTTTCTGTCACGCCTGACACGCCGCGCGGACATCATCGAGGAAGTCATCAACGACTGCCTGTGGATCACCTGGCAGAAAGCCGGCAGTTTCCACGGCGACTCGCGCGTCTCTACCTGGATCATGGGCATCGCCTACCGGTGTGGGCTCAAGGCGCTGCGCCAGCATGGCAGCGAACCGGTGGACGAGGACTCGGTCCCCGAAGATCGCATGCCCTCCCACGATCCCGATGAAGACCGTGAACTGCGCGACTGGCTGGGCAAGGGGCTGGACCGCCTCACGGCAGACCAGCGGGTCGTGGTCGAACTCGTTTACGGCGTCGGCCACAGCCTGGACGACGTCGCCGTCATCATGCAGTGCCCGGTCGGCACCGTGAAAGCACGCCTGTTCCACGCCCGCGTGAAACTGCGTAACGTGCTTCCGGGCCTTGCCGGTGTCACATCCGCTACGAAGGAGAATGCGCCATGAGGATGCCGACGGATACCGGCCGCGATTGCGCCCGCGCCTGGGAAGCCATGCCCTGGGTACTCCAAGACAGCGCGGCTCAGGAACAGACCGAGTGGCTGATGAGCCATCTGACCGAATGCGATGGCTGCCGCGCCGAATTCGAACAGCAGAAGCGCCTGCGCCTGGCGATGTCGCTGCCGGCGGATGTGTCCATCGATCCCGAACTCGGCCTGCGCCGACTGCTCGCCCGCATCGATGCTCCGGTGATGGAGACCGCGCGCCCACGCGGTGCCGGCGGGAGCTGGCTGACCCGTGCACTGGTGGCGGCTGTCCTCATCCAGGCGGTCGGGCTGGGTACGCTGGGCGCCCGGTTCTGGGCCGAAGGCACACCGCTGCCGGCCTACCGCACCTTGAGCCAGGAGGCTGCGCACGTGCCGGCGGGTGCCATACACGTCGTTCCCGACACCGGCATGAAGCTCGCCGACTGGAACACGTTGCTCCGTTCGATGCAGTTGCAGGTGATCGGTGGCCCGAATGACGTGGGCGCGTACACGGTCATGCCTGCGGGCGGTGCCGCGGCATCGACCCAGGTGGTGCAGCGCCTGCGCAGCGCGCACGGTGTCCGCCTCGCCGAGCCGGTGAACGCCAGTCCATGAAGATCGGGGCGGTCACGCTTTGCGTCCTGCTTGCATCGCTGATGGGCTGCACCCTGGCGCGGCCCACGACGTCGGCCGATACGAAAGCGAGCGTCACGCCCGCCGGCTCGGTCGATCGCATGGACAGCCGCCGTGACATCGTCCTCGCGGTAGCCAATCCCCTGGAGCCGGCTGCCACGCACGCCGGCTCCAGCCTGCTCGGTTACACGCCGTCGGCGCAGTACGGTGCCGGCCAGCATGCAATCTCCCAACTGACGGACCTGAAAGAGCACTACGCCCTGCAGGAAGTGAGTGGCTGGCCGATCAAGGCGCTGGATCTCTACTGCGTCGTGCTGCACCCTGCGCCGGGTGTCGATCGCGACCAGCTCATCGCTGCCCTGCAGAAGGACGGGCGTGTAAAGCTTGCGCAACCGCTGCAGGATTATTCGGTGTATTCAAACGATGCCGGCGGCGGCACCGGTAGCAGCGAAGCCCACAAATACAACGACCCCTATGCCGATCTCCAACGAGGGTTCGTCGAAACGGACGCTGCGCTCGCACACAATTCGACCCAGGGCGAAGGTGTCCGTGTTGCCATCGTCGATACCGGGGTCGACATGACCCACCCAGACCTGATCGGACATATCGGCGACACGCRCAACGTCGTCGATAACGATGCCTCAACCTTTGATCACGACAGTCACGGCACTGAAGTGGCAGGGATCATCGCTGCCGTCGGCGATAACCATCAGGGCATGGTCGGCATCGCACCCAAGGCCAGGCTCAGCGTCTACAAGGCCTGCTGGTATTCCCCGGAAGCCGGGGGCGGCGCGCGCTGTAATTCGTTCACCCTGGCCAAGGCCCTCGCTGCGGTGAACGATACGAACGCGCGCATCGTCAACCTAAGCCTTGGAGGGCCTGCCGATCCGCTGCTCAGCATGCTGCTGGCGAAGATTCTTCACGAAGGCCGCATTGTCATCACCGCCATGCCACCGGACGGCAAGCTGAGTGGCTTTCCCGATGGCGCCCCCGGCGTCATCGTGGTCCGGACCAGCGCGACGACGCCCGCTCCTCCCGGGGTGGTCAGTGCGCCGGGGAACGACATCCTGACCACCCAGCCCGGCGGCGGGTATGACTTCACCTCGGGCTCCTCGATGGCTACCGCGCACGTCAGTGGCATCGTCGCGCTGATGCTCTCGCTGGATCCCGACCTCGACCCGGCGTCCGTCCATACGATCCTGTTGAGCAGCAGTGTCCAGAAGAAAGGGATGCTCGAAGTAAACGCCGCCCACGCCGTCGCTGCCCTGAAAAAGACCGCCAGAACCGCCCGCTGAGCCGTCCGGAGCGGCCTGTACGCGGCGCCGGCGCGGATCGCGTAAAATCGCCTCATGCGCATCGGTCCCTACTCCATCGCACCCGGCGTGGTGCTTGCGCCCATGGCTGGCGTCACCGACAAGCCTTTTCGCCTTCTATGCAAGCGCATGGGAGCGGGTCTGGCCGTGTCCGAGATGACTACCGCCGACCCACGCCTTTGGAACACGACCAAGTCGCTACGCCGCATGGACCACGACGGCGAGCCCGAACCGGTGAGCGTGCAGATCGCCGGTTACGACCCTGGCATGCTCGCCGAGGCCGCGAAGTACAACGCGGACAATGGTGCGCAGATCGTCGATATCAACATGGGCTGCCCCGCCAAGAAGGTCTGCAACGTGTGGTCGGGCTCCGCGCTGCTCCAGGACGAACCGCTGGTGGCACGCATTCTCGCCGCCGTGGTCAAGGCGGTCGACATTCCGGTCACGCTGAAGATCCGCACCGGCTGGGATCACGACAATCGTAATGCCCTGACCATCGCACGCATCGCCGAAGATGCGGGCATTGCCGCG
This sequence comes from Luteibacter sp. P4_E6, assembly GCF_056401535.1. NCBI lineage: Bacteria > Pseudomonadati > Pseudomonadota > Gammaproteobacteria > Lysobacterales > Rhodanobacteraceae > Luteibacter > Luteibacter sp. P4_E6. The sequence continues at coordinate 26,518 of NZ_JBFUJE010000009.1, forward strand.
CTCGCCGTCCACGGCCGTACGCGCGCCGACAAATACGAAGGCGATGCCGAGTACGCCACGATCGCCGCGGTGAAAGCCAGTGTGCGTATTCCGGTCATGGCGAATGGCGACGTCGTCACCCCGGAGAAAGCTCGCGATGTACTCGCGGCGACCGGTGCCGACGCGATCATGGTGGGCCGCGGCGCACAGGGACGCCCGTGGATTTTCCGCGAGATCGCGCACTTCCTCGAGACAGGCAATCACCTCGACGAGCCCACGCCCACCGAAGTACGCGACATTCTGTGTGGTCACCTCGACCATCTCTATGCGTTCTACGGCGAGAAGATGGGCGTGCGCATCGCTCGCAAGCACCTGGGCTGGTACGCGAAGGACCGCCCGGAAAACGCCGCCTTCCGCGACGTCGTCAATCGCGCCGAAGATGCCGTTACGCAGACGCGCCTGACGCGCGAATATTTCGACGCCCTCGAAGCCGGCGTCCTGATCGCCGCCTGATTTATGTATCCACCGGGGCCACCCTTTATCACGATATCCCCGTCGCGCCGTCCCGCTTTTTCTGACTCCGATCCCGGCGTCAGTTTAGTGATCCTGGCCGGCAGTTGCAGCGAGAGGGTAGCAAAACCCATCGCGAGCGGTCGTGTCTCAAGCACCTTCCTGGAGCAACGGATGCGCTCGCGAAAAGGCGTCGAGGGATGCGCACGTTGCGACGATTCGCGCCACCGTGGGAATTCTGTCCACGATGATATTCATGGACTCGGCGAGGGACAGGATGCTCACCAGGCAAATATCCGCGAGGGTTGGACGGTCACCGTGGCAAAAATCACCCGTCTCGGATTCCGTCGCCAGGCGCCAGTCGATGGCCTTGAGATTGAAGGTTAACCAATGAACCATCCAGGCACGCCAGGCCGCTTCATCGAATCCACCGACTGAAAATAGGTAATCTCTCACCCTGGAGGTTAACAACGGATGGGTATCGGTGACCAACATGGACGCAAGTGATCGAACCCGCGCGCGTCCATGCACGTCCGTAGGTAAAAGCGCCGGGCTCGGTACGGTCTCTTCGAGGAACTCCAGAATCGCCATCGACTGTGTCAATGGCGATCGGCCGTCTTCCACCAGGATGGGGATCGTGGCCGCGGGATTGAGCGCAAGGAAGTTAAGAGCGCGCTGCTCGAGCTTATCCAGATCGACGAGCCGCTCGCGCACAGCCAGGCCTTTCATGTTGAGTGCTATCCGCACTCGGTGAGTCGACGCGCTCTGCCAGAATGCGTAAAGATCAGGTGCAGCTTGTGGTGGCATGGGGTTTCCGGGTTCCAAACGTTTCGTCGATGTCGCTTCGTTTGCCAGGCTGTGGCTATCGGCCGCCTGGCCAGCCCTGGTCGTCCACTTTCTTTTCGCCCGCCGCTACGCGAACCGCAAGATGGTTCTCTGGACTTGCGAGAGGACAGTTCGGAAAAGGAATCAGTGCGCAAGGCGGGTTGATGGCCTTGTTGAAGTCCAGGATCACTTTTCCGTCTTTGGGTGCGGAGGCAAAGAGAAAGCGAGCGCCTCCATACGTTTCCTTCCCGGACGTGGCGTCCGCAAAGACAAACAGTAGGTCGCCATTGTCCCCCTGCTTATAGGGCAGTAGTTCGTACTGCTTGCCGTCCCGGACGAAGACGACCTTCCCGATGATCTTGTCTTTCGTCACCGTCCCGTGCACATAGGCGACATCGACCTCTCGCGGCAACGCCAGGAGCTCCCAACGCGCGGTAATTTTCCAACTGGCGTCAACCGGAAAGTAGTCCAGACCGTGGAACCTGGCGCGCGCAGGAGCATGAGCATCGGTCGCGATGAGCCTCATCTCGCCATGATTCAGATCACTATCGTAGGCATAGAATTTCAGTGTCGCCGAGTCRACGTGCAATACGGTCGGCTGGGTCGCATGACTCGCCTTCGAATTCACCGGCGTCAGGGAGCCGTCGGGTTCAAAGTACAAGCCGCTCACGTGAAAGGGCTCGATATGGCCATGAACAGACGGCTCAGGATCGATCGACACGCGACTGCCCTTGGCTAGCGCGAGGCTGATCGTCCCATCCGTTGCATAGGTCAGAAGGCCGAGGTGGGAGGGACCGGTCGACAACACGATGTCTTCGTCTGCTCCGGACCCTATGCGGCTGATGCCCTTCTGTAAGATGTCAGCGTTTGTCACGCTGAGCCAGCTATCGGCAGACGTCAGGCTTGAAAGCCGTTCGCTCTGCCACCGCTGTATCTCGCGGTTGTAATCATCCGCACCGGCATACGAAGGCGCCGTCAAGGCGCAGAGAAGCGCGAGTGTCGCCATGAACGGTGAAAGCTTACTGAGCACCGCCACGATTACCGTACCTCGAAAGATCTTGCAAAGATGCTGTCGATCTCGACGGGGATACCCATCGGAAGTGATGACACGCCAATGGCGCTTCGCGCGGGGAGCAAGTCGGCCCCGAAGAGATCGCGAAGGAGATCACTGGCCCCATCCGCGACCTTCGGATGCGCCTTGAACGAGGCTTCGGCCCGGACATAGACCGTCAGTCGAAGGCAACGCTTGATGCTGTCAAGCCCGCAGCTCTGCTCGAGACCCGAGAGAATCTGGAGCATCGTCATCCTCGCTGCATCCTGGGCATCGCTCAAAGTCATGTCATCGCCAACGAGGCCCACGACGGGCTGGCCGCCCTTGATAGGACCCAGCCCGGAGACGAACACCTGATCGCCAGCGGTTGTCACGATGTTGTACGAGCCGAGCGCGGGAAAGGGGGGAGGAAGCTCGAACCCTAATTGCTTGAGTCTATCAAGGCTGCGCATATGCAGATGTCCGTAGAAAATAAAGCGTCTTATGAGGGAAGTCCCAGACAGTAACGAACTGGCTGAGCAAGGCGTAACCGAGTGATATCGTGATCCTCTCATTGATGCCGGTGGGGTCTGCCGCCGGAAACGGCGTGGCCCAGAGCCGAAGCCTTGGCACGTCCGCCGTGAAGCTGTCGCCGATACGCAGGCCCTTGACGTCGTAGGTATCGTCTCCCTGGGGAACGATGAAGCCGTTTTCGACCCAACGATCTCGGGTAGCCGAGTCCACGTAGATGCCCCCGCGCTGCCCGGTATCGAAATGGAGAAGAAGATTCACGCCCCCCAGTGAGCCCCGCACGATGGGAATATTGGGTAGCTTTCGTGTCTCGTAAGGGATGCTGGCAACGGTCTTTTCGCCCTCGAGGAGGGCCTCGGCACCTGTCCTGGAAAATGTTGCATTCAACTGTTGATAGTCGATCTTCATTGCATACGCTGCCCAGGCCTGGTATCCGAACCAGCCTAGAAAGTCCGGCGTGATGCGTTCGAGTTGGGTTGCGTCCTGGCTCTGAACCCGGGTCACATTATCGAAATGCAAGCCGCCGACGTTCACGTCAGACACTTTCGGACGCATCACGATCGTAAACACCTGGCCGCTGCCGAACGTACCCGTTGCCGCGGGCGCTCCGCCCGTGAGTGGAATGAGATGGTGATTCAGCGACATCGCCCGCTGCAGGCCCGTGTCCAACATGAACTTGCCCTTCTGACCTTGCACGTTTCCTTCAATGAAGGGATATCCACGCACGAGTATTAGCGGGAAGCTCACCGTTTCGGCCGTCAGTCTCACTTCGGGCGCCTGATACTGAGAAGCCAACGTCGCACGGGCCGCCGGGACCGCGAGTACGAGAAGCGCAGCCATGGCCGGATTACACAGATTCATGGGTAGCGCCGCTCATTCGTGGCTGATCGATACGTTGATGCGTGCATCATGGCGGGATCGGCTAGCGGCTCAGCTGTGATGACTCGCGAGAGGGCGCACGATTAGGCTGGCCGTGCATGACCACGCCGCATAGATATACCTTCAGACGAGAACGTGAACCATGACAGGCCGTCCGAAAAACTTAACCATTCATCTAGACAAGGATGAATGCACCTCGCCTTAGGCGGATGTCCCGATATCGCAGCGGGATATCGGGACATCCTCGCGCACGTTTCAGACCGTGGCGTTCTCGATGGCCTTCGCCATGCCCTCGACATCCGTCAGGAATGGCAGGTGACCGGTTTGAAGCGGAACGACCTTCCGCACGGGAGTGCGCGAGATCATCTGCGCCTGGAAGGCGGGGCTGATGACCTGGTCCACCTGGGTGGACACATAGATCTTGTCGACGCGCCCAAACCTCTCGGCAGTCACACGCACTGGCGTGACCAAGGGTGTCGCTGGCTCGTCGAGGATCAGATCGGGAAGTTTTTCCTTCAGCGGCGCAGGACCGTCATTGGCAAAGAGCTCGGCACGCGCCGAGTATTCGACGACGGCAATCCCACGCTCCTTATCAATAGTCAGGTGCTGGCCGATCCTGGCGTCATGGTCCTGTTGGGCCAGCGACAGCAGGGAATCACCATCCTGAGGCAGATACGCGGCAGTGAACACCAAGGTCTTGATCTTCTCTGGCACCTGTTCGGCCACGGCGGCGATGACGATGCCAGCGAAGCTGTGGC
>NZ_JBFUJE010000010.1:0-29514 GCF_056401535.1 Luteibacter sp. P4_E6
AGGCGCCATCATCGGCAGCAGATGCGCCGAGCGACACGAACGAGAGTGTGGCGGCAGCGGCCGCCGTAAGAAAAATCTTTTCCATGAGAGTCCCCCGTGTTCCTGATCGTGCGCACCGGCCCCTTCGCCGGGCGGTCCCTTTTTTAGCAGTGTGATATTACGAGCGTTTAGCTTTATTTGCAGGGCTTGGGCTCTGGCCATCACCACGCACAAGAAAGCAGCCGCGAAAGCGGCCGTTTTCTATGGTGTATGACGATCTTCGGTCAGAAGCGGAATTCTGCTGCAGCACCCCAGACGCCAACATTCACCGTGCGCTTGTCATCGGTGATGCCCTGCGCCTTCAGTGAATAGTTGTCGTAGTTCACCGTGACGCCGAAGTTCTTCGTGAAGTCATAACCGAAGCCGATGCCGGCGTAGATGCCGTTGTCGTTCGACGAATCGTGAAACTTCTGGCTGGAGACGCTATCGTTATTGAAGGACGCATTGGCCTTCACGTCGTAAGACGTGTGCGAATGTGCCACACCAAGACGTGCGGTGATCGTCCAGTGGTGCGGAAGCTCCCACTTGCCATTGGCGCCAATGAGCAAAGCGCGACCCTTGAGCTCGTCTTTCTCGCTGTACGAGAGGACGCTTCCGGCGTACATCGTCGACTCGTTGTAGTGACTGGTGATCTTGCCCAGGTCCACGTAACCCGCTTCAACGCCGAAATAGAACGGACGATCCACGGCCCAGCGATAACCCACGACGGCGCCGAAAGCGGTATCGCTCTTGTCGTGGAAGTCGGTGTTGTCGATGTCGTAGTTGGTACGACCGCCGTTGATGCCGATGAAAGTGCCTTCGCTGGAAGCGTGGGCACCGAACGAGGCAAACGAAAATGCGGCAGCAGCGGCTGCCGTGAGAAGAAGCTTTTCCATGAGGATCCCTGTGTTCCTGATTGTGCGCACCGGCCCCTTCGCCGGGCGGCCCCTTGACTGGCCGCGCGATATTACGATCTTTTAACTTATTGCGCCAAGCACTTTTTCGTTTCTTATCGAGTCGTAAGTTCTTGCGCTTCGTGGGCAATGGCTACATAGCCCTCAGTCCCGGTACGTCGGCCGGACGCGGACGCTCGGGAATGCCGTGATCTCGGGTACAGGCAATCCGGTCTTGCTCAAGCCAGGATCTGAAGTCCGTGTTTCGCGACTACCGCAAGTAGCTTCAACGCCATGCCGCTCGGCTTCTTCGCACCTGTCTCCCATTTTTCGACAGTGCTCTCGCTGGTATTGAGATAGCGTGCAAACACCGGCTGACTGACGTGGTTCTTTTCCCTCAGTCGTTTGATCTGCAACGGCTCAATCGTGGGAGGGCTGGAGATGCACATAGCATCGAATTCCCTCATCGTTGTCTTGTCGATCGTTCCGGCATGGCGCATCCCAGCCACTGCGCTATGAATGGCCTCGAAGGCATCGCTTTTGTACTGGCGCTTAGTGGTCATTGTGCACCTCCATGAGTTCGCCGATCGCCACCTCGCGTTCGACGTCATCATCTGTTTTCTGGCTGTACAGCGCGGCAAGCTTCTTGAACGCCATCAGCTCAGCATCGTCGATATTTGCTCGATCCTTCTTGGCAAACAGATAGGCAAATATCCAGAAGCGGCGCCCCTTGGCGACAACGATGGCGCGATGCATGTTTCGATGTAATCGCTTCTTGAATACTCCACCTCTCGGATCGTCCGCCTGTCCGCGCAATATCTCGCGCACGGCCGCACGAAGCTCCGATTCTGGTATCCGTTCTTTTCTCGCCGCCTTGGCGAACCACGGGTCTTGAAGACCCGATGGCGATGCGTCCATTCGCTCATAAGCTAAATGGTAGCACCTGGTGCAACCAACGTGTAAAGCAAGCCGGTCGCCCGTGACCTCTGGCATAGGGAAGGCCAGCCCCCGCCGTTTAGCATCGGAGGCTTGCGCGAACCGCAGGGGCTCGCGCCGACCCGCTCGCATGGATGGCCGGGCAACCCACACGCTCCACGGGAGAATTCAGTGAAATCCACCCTTCTTGCCTCCGCGCTGCTGGCGGCTCTCGCCGGCGTTGGCGCGACGGCCGTCCGCGCGGATGATGTCCCCGCTCCGCAGGACACCGCTTATAACGGCACGCTCAAGCTCACCGTCGACGCGACCGACCTCGACCACCGCGTTCTCCGCGTTCGCGAGACTATTCCTGCGCAGGCGGGTCCGCTGACCCTGCTGTTCCCGCAGTGGATCCCGGGCCACCATTCGCCGACCGGTCCGATCGACCAGTTCGCAGGCCTCGTCGTGACCGCGGGCGGCAAGCGCATCGAGTGGAAGCGTGACGAATTCAACGTCTATGCCTTCCACGTGGACGTGCCGGCCGGTGCTTCCTCCGTCGACGTCGAATTTCAGACGCTGACCCCGCAGGACACCCGCCAGGGCCGCATCGTCATGACGCCCGACATCGTCAATGTCGAGTGGAACCAGGTGTCGCTGTATCCGGCGGGCTATCGTGCCGACCGCGTCCAGGTCGACGCGAGCGTGAAGCTCCCGGCGGGTTTCCAATACGGCAGCGCGCTGGAAGAAGCGAGCAAGAGCGGCGACACGGTCAACTTTAAGACGATCAACTACGACGACCTCGTCGACTCGCCGATCTTCGCCGGTCGCTATTTCAAGCGCGTCGATCTCGATCCGAACGGCCGCTCGCCGGTGCATCTGAACATCGTGGCCGACAACGCCAAGTCGCTCGAGATCAAGCCGGAAGCGCTGGAGATCCATCGCAAGCTCGTTCAGCAGATGGACAAGCTCTACGGTGCCCGCCATTACAACCACTACGACTTCCTGCTCGCACTGACCGACAAGCTCGGCGGCATCGGCCTGGAACACCATCGTTCTTCGGAGAACAGCGCCGCGCCGGGCTACTTCACCGAGTGGGACAAGAACTGGCTCGGCCGCGACCTGCTCGCCCACGAGTACAACCACTCCTGGGACGGCAAGTACCGTCGTGGCGCCGATCTGGCCACGCCAAGCTTCAATGTGCCGATGGGCAATAGCCTGCTGTGGGTCTACGAAGGCCAGACGCAGTTCTGGGGCAACGTCGTCGCCGCGCGTTCCGGGCTGGTGACGCAGGACCAGGCGCGCGACCTGCTCGCTTTTGTTGCGGCGACCTATGACAAGGGCCGTCCCGGCCTGTCCTGGCGCACCATCGAAGACACCACCAACGATCCGACCATCGCCCAGCGTCGCCCGCTCTCGTATCGCAATTATCAGATGAGCGAAGACTATTACCAGGGCGGCCAGATGATCTGGCTGGATGTCGACACCAAGCTACGCGAACTGTCCAAGAACAAGCGCACCCTGGACGATTTCGCCAAGGCTTTCTTCGGCATGAAGGACGGTGACTRGAAGGTCAATCCGTACACCTTCGAAGAAGTGGTCTCGACCCTCAACGGCATCGCGCCGTATGACTGGGCGACCTACCTGCGCGACCGCGTGGACGGCCACAAGGGTGACATCGAAGGCATCGAGCGCGGTGGCTGGAAGCTGGTCTACAACGACAAGCCTTCCGACGCCATCAAGGCCTTCGAGGCCCGTCGCATGATGACCGACCTGACCTACTCGGCCGGCTTCGCCGTGTCGAACAAGGGTGACATCTCCGACGTGCGCTGGGATGGCCCCGCTTTCAATGCCGGCCTCTCGCCGGGCATGCATATCGTCGCGGTGAACGACAAGGAGTTCTCCGGCGACGTGCTGAAGGACGCCGTGACCGATGCGAAGACGGGCAAGGCCCCGATCCAGCTGCTGGTCAAGAACTTCGACACGTACAAGACGATCAGCGTCGACTACCACGGCGGCCTGATGTATCCGCATCTGGAACGYGACAAGAGCAAGCCCGATTGGCTGGGCGAGCTGTACAAGGCGAAATGAAACACGGAAGGGCGCCGCAAGGCGCCCTTCTTCGTTGTGGACGAACCGATTCGACGGCCATCCTCTCGTAGGAGCCGATTCATCGGCGATCCCTACGGAGCGATACCTTCAGGTCCCTTCGCGAGCACCCATCGCCGATGAATCGGCTCCTACAGAAACGGTCCCGGCAGGAATGGTGTCTGCCGAACTGGACACCACGGTGCGCTTCACGGCCTTCAACCCGAACAACGGTCGTATGAACGCCACCCGCCGGATCACGAACTCGTGCAGCACATAGCACCCGGCAATCGTCCCGCCCAGCACCAGTGCCGGTTCGAGCCACGGCCCCAGTGACATCGGCTTCAGCCAGAACACCAGCAGGATGATCAGGCTCTGGTGCAGCATGTACCAGGGATACACGGCCTCCGTGCAATACGGCAGCCAGCGGAACGGGCGGTCGAGGAGCACCTWGCCCCAACCGAGAATGGTCAGCAGCGCGGCCCAGAGATACAGGCTCTGCGAGGACTGCGACAGCGCGGTCCAGAGCACGTCCGGTACGCGGTGCATCCACGAATCGTCGGCGACCAGTTGGCCGGTCAGGCGCAGGCCGAGATAGGCCGTGATCGAGACCAGCGCAGTGATCAAGGTGGCCTTGCGCATCGCAGCGACCCGTGTCCAGAAACCCTGCTCGCGGGCCAGCAGATAGCCGCCGAGGAAGATCGATCCGTACTTGGCGTGCTGGTACCAGTCGCCGACCAGGGCACCGGTCGTGGGAAACATCGGCGCGACGTACAGGATGAAGAAGAGCAGCAGCGCCGTCGGCGCACCCACGAGGAACCATGCGGGGGCCCGGCAGAAGGCCGCGACAGCGTTCCGGACGCGGACATGCCCGAGGAGCGGCATCAGGGCGGCAAGGCACAGCGTGTACGTCCACAGGTAAGGCAGATACCAGAGGTGGTTCCAGGTGATCCCGTACTGCCACCCGGTGAAGCTGTCCTTCGGCCATGGGTGCACGTTCCAATAGCTGGCCAGGAAGTTCCAGAAGCCCGGCGTGAGGTGGCCGCTGGCGACCCCTTCGCAGTAGGGCTGGATCGGCACCACCACGAACATGCCGAAGATCAGCGGCAACAACAGTCGCCAGGTGCGTTCGCGGGCGAAGCGCAAAAGCCGGCCTTCGGGAGCGGCCAGGGCGATCGCGGCGCCCGAGATGAGGAACAGCAGGCACATCCGCCAGCGGTTCACGAAGATCATCGGCCACTGCAGCCATTCGGCCGTGTGCGCGCTTTTGATGTGGAAGTCCCAGTCGCCCACATAGGCCATGGCCGTGTGATAGAGGATGAGGAGGGCGAAGGCGAGGATGCGCAAGGCATCGATGTCGTGGCGGCGGGCGGTGCTCATGTCCGTGCGTCCTGTCGTGAAGGCAGGGCCAGAATCGGCTTCGGGCCGGGCCCGGCACCACCACGAGGGGCCGAACGGGAGGCTTTCGGGGACGAATGGCGGGGCAGGGGGGATGGATGTCTACCGGCGGCCGCGACGACGTTATGATCCCGGCATGGAAGCCCACGTCCCAACCCCTCCAGGCAAGGAACTCGACCGCGCCCGCCGCCGCCGCCGGGTGCTGATGATCGCCTTCTGGGTGCTCGTCTTCGTCACGGCTGCCATCGGCAACACCATGACCGGCCGAATGGACGCCATGCGGTACGACATCCCGACGCCCACCTGGCAGATTGCCACCAACGAATTCAGCAGCATCGTCCTCGGCCTTCTGATGCTGCCCTTCCTGCTGAAGGCGTGTGATCGCTGGCCGCTGCACGCGGACACCTGGCGTCGCCGGTTGCCGCTGTACTTCCTTGGCAGCGTGGTCTACTCCGCCTGTCACGTGGTCGGCATGGACCTGATCCGGCTGCTGGTCTACTCCGCGTCCGGTTCGACCTACGAGCCAGGCCCCTGGGTCAACCAGGCGATCTACGAGTACCTGAAGGACATTCGCACCTTCTTCCTGATCGTCGCTGTCGGTCACATGGTGGAATGGTTCGGTCGCCACATCCAGGGCGAGGCCAGCCTGCTCGACGTGCCTGACGAAGGTCAGCCGGTCGAGGCGATCGACCGTCCGGAGCGCTTTCTCGTGCGCAAGCTCGGTCGCGATTTCCTGGTCGCGACGGCGGATATCGAATGGGTACAGTCCGCAGGCAACTACGTGAACCTGCGCGTGCGCGGCCGGGACTATCCCCTGCGGAGCACCCTGGCGGCGCTGGAAACCCGGCTCGATCCGGCCGTATTCGTCAAGGCACACCGGAGCTACCTGGTCCACCTGGCCCAGGTCACCGCGATCGAGCCGCTGGACGCCGGCGACGCGCGCCTGCACATGGCCGACGGCACCGTGCTGCCCTGCAGTCGGCGCTACAGGGAAAGCTTGCGCGCCGCCGCGGCCGGTGCCGAACCCGCTCTGGCAAAGGCCTGACAGCGCAGGCTAGGCCGCCCCAAGCCATTCGGCTACAATGCCGCCTCTGCAATACGCGCTCGTAGCTCAGCCGGATAGAGTAGTGGCTTCCGAAGCCATTGGTCGGGGGTTCGAATCCCTCCGGGCGCACCATCTTTACCCACTTCCCTGTGGGAGCCGCTTCAGCGGCGATTCCCCACTCGCCCGCACGACCGTCGCCCAGGACGATTCGGAAGAAGACATGGCGGACAGGATCGAAGCGATCGTCATGCCGATCGTCATAAGTGCAACGCAGCGGTAGATCCGACTGGCAACACCGTAAGACCGGCTCGCAACATATTCCTCGGCGAAGGCCGCGCCCGTGCCTAGCATCGCCTGGTGGTCAATCCGACCGGAAGCCAGGAATGTTCATGCTTCAGCAGAGATATACATCGACCCGTCGCCTGGCCCTATGGCTGCTGGCGTGCGCCGTCACGTTGCCCGCCGCGGCCATGGACATGGGGGCGGCGAGGATGGGGGCGACGACACTGATCACGACTCCGGATGGCTCCATCCAGGTGCCGCTCGCAGCTGGGCTGTGGCAAGTAACGGGCGATGTCCAGTTCACCAGGAAAGAAGGCTTTCCCCTCGGCATCATGACGTTGGCCGGCGCCGATCCGACGTTGTCGGCCATCCTCAAAGGCTTTTCGTTCGGCAACGGCACGATCGAGTTCGACACGAAGTCCGTTGGCAAGGATGGCGAGGTGAACGTCGCCTTCCGCAAGACCGGCGCAAGCACCGAGACGTTCTACGTGCGTGTATCGCCCGATTGCCCCGCTTCACAAGACTGCCTGCAATACACGCCGCTCACGCACTCCCGCAGGATGTGGGACATGTATATCCAATACCAAAGACCAGCACCCTTCGTGGACGATCGCTGGAACCACATCAAGATGGTGATCTCCGGACGGCGCATGAACGTGTACGTCAATCGCGAATCCACGCCGTCACTGAGCGTGGGCAGGCTACAGGGCGATGCGCTCGTCGGTGGTTTTTCGCTGCAGGGCTCAGCGTCTTACGCCAACCTCGTCGTGAAACCAGGCGTGGTCGAAGGCCTGTCTCCGGAGCCGGAAGCCGATCCCACCTCCAGCGATCAACGCTATTTGCGTACCTGGGACATGGCGCCGCCTACCCGGCTTGCCGAAGGCGCCGAACCGACGATAGCCGACGTCCCGTCGACCTCGGTGGCCTGGGCGACGACACATGCCGAGGACGGCGGCCTGATCAACCTGGCGCGACACAGCGACGCTCATCTGGACGATCACACCAAACCGTTGATCGCCTGGCTGAAAACAACCGTGCAATCCGACCATGATCAGACGCAACACGTATCCATTGGCTTTCTGCGCGAAGTCTGGGTATTTGTCGACGGCAAGCTTGTTTACGCCGATAAGAATTGTTACCACGTAGCCGCGCAACGCAAGGACCCTGATGGCCGCCTGTCGATCGAGAACGGATCGTTCGACCTGCCTTTACATAAGGGTGCCAATCACGTCGTGGTCGCCATCCGAAGCAACACCCCGGACATGCAGGATCGTTACGGCTGGGGCGTCGAAATGCGCTTGCACGACCTCAACGGCGTGACCACGGTTCGCTGAAGGACTATCGTGATGTCCATGAATGCAACCCTTCCCGAGGCCGTCGCTTCGCCGGTCCCGCGTCGGCAGGGGTGGCTTCTTGCCTTCGGCTTCTGGACGGCGGTGGCCGGCGTCTTCGCCCTTTCGCAATTGGCAAAGGGCGGCGGGGGAGGGGAAGTGTTGCTGTCCTCGCTTGCGCAGTGGTGGCCCTGGGGATTGCTGGCGCCCGTCATCAACCGGATCGATCGACGCCTGCCGTTTGCCGGAAACCAGATGGGACGTCGCATCGTCGCTCATCTGCTGCTCGGGCCTCTGCTGGTCGTGGTGTACGGCTACGTGTCCGCCGTCCTGGCAGCCGCGATGCACCTTCAGCCCTGGTCGGCCTTGTCGCACGCTGCCGTAGTGGTCGACGCTATCCATGGCTTGTTCTGGAGCATGTTGGTCTACGGTCTCATCGTCGGCGTGTGCGAGGCCTACGCTTATCAACAGCGTTATGTGTCGGCGGCAATGCACGTGCAACGACTGGAACGAAATTTTTCGGAGGCGCGTCTCAACGCATTGCGTACGCAGCTGGATCCGCATTTCCTCTTCAATGCGCTCAACACCATCTCCGCGCAGCTGGAACGCGAGCCGAAGCTGGCACGTACGATGATCGAGCACCTTGGCGATCTGTTGCGCCTGTCGCTGGCGCCCCAGAGCAGGCAGGAGGTTCGTCTGACGGAGGAGCTCGCCTTTCTCGACCACTACCTCGCGATCCAGACTATTCGCTTCGGCGATCAGCTCAAGGTCAACGTGGACGTGTCCGACGAAGTGAAGTCCGCTATCGTACCGAGTATGTTCCTGCAGCCCCTCGTGGAAAATGCGATTCGCCACGGTTTGTCGCCCCGCGCGCGCGGCGGCACGATCACCTTGATCGCTGAGCGACTCGGGCAGCAGCTGCATATCCAGGTCCTGGACGACGGCGTGGGGCTTCCTGCGAACTGGCAGGACGGTAGCCGGCCAGGCGTGGGCCTTTCGGTGACGCGCGAACGCATTGCCGGCTATGCGGATGGTTCGAGTCGCTTTGCCATCGCTCGACGGCACGAAGGCGGCACGGAAGTCGATATTCGTTTCCCCCTGCGCCTGCATCAGGTTTCCCATGATCGAAACATCGCCTGACGCGCCGCTTTCCGTTCTGGTCGTCGACGACGAAGCGCCGGCGCGCCAGCGCCTTATCGACGTACTGAAGCAGGATATCCAGATCACCTCGTTACTCGAGGCCAGCGATGGCCTACAGGCAATCGAACGTATCGAGGAAGCACGGCCCGATCTCGTCTTCCTGGATGTGCAGATGCCGGAACTGGACGGCCTGGGTGTCGTCCAGAGTATCGGTCCTTCGCACATGCCGTTGACGGTATTCGTGACGGCGTACGACCAGCATGCGATTGGTGCATTCGAATCCAATGCCCTGGATTACCTGCTGAAGCCCTTCAGTGACGAGCGGCTGGAAGCCACGCTGGCGCGGGCGAAGACGCGGCTGGCGGAGCGCCAGTTGCATGCCTTCGGGCATCGCATCATGCACATGTTCTCCGAACGAGTGGCGTCGAAGCGATACCTCGACCGTCTCGCGCTGAAGTCGAACGGCGTGACGCAGTTGATCCGTGTCGCCGATATCGACTGGATCGAGGGCGCCGGGGTTTACGTCAATCTGCATATCGCCGGCCGGCCGCTGCTCTATCGCGCGTCGCTGAACGATCTCGAGGGAAACCTCGACCCCCACCACTTCGTGCGCGTTCATCGCTCAGCAATCGTCAACATCGACAGCATTCTGCGCATGGAGCCCATCTCTCACGGCGAGTTCGACGTGGTGCTCCGGCACGGTGGCCGCGCCAGGGTGAGTCGCACCTATCGTGGGGCGCTCGAAGCGCGCCTCGGTCAGTCGCTGTAGGGGGCACTGCCTCGAACCATCCGTGTTTCGCTACCCAGCACGACGCGCTCGGGCGACTCGGGAAGGGAAAGGGGAGCGGTCATCTGACGGTCTTGCAATGATCGGGTCAGTCGATGATACCGCTCCCCTCTACCTCACCATCGATATGACAGCCCCGCATAGAACTGATGGTCCGGCGTCGCATTGTTCACACCCATGTTCGCGCCGACGTCCAGTTGCAGATCGGGACTGGCCAGAAAGGTAAACGCGATATCGGCGGACTCCTGCTTCACGTGGCCTGACGGATCATGGTTGTCCTGGCGCCAGTACTCCACGGCGACGGACAACCGGCTGGTCAGGGGGTGGGCCACATTCACGAGATTCGTCACGGCGAGATGTCGCCCATGACCGTCGGCATCCGCCAGCGCATCGATTTCCGGACCGATCGTGACTGAGAATCCGCCGCCCACCGCTGCGCTTATCGGCACGGCGACACCACCTTCCCACCGATTGTTGCCGATGTCGTGCGAGGCCGTGGGAGCCTTCACGAAGGGGATGACCGAGGCGCTGAATATGTCGCCGCTGTAGAGGGCTGTTTTCACCCGCACGTAGATGTCGCCTGAGCCGCGCGTGGTGTGGCGTTCGCCTCCCTCTTTCGTGGTCACGCGCACGGCCGGTGCCCAGTTCACTTCGATGTCGGTGTGGGCGCCGATGCCGTACTTGAGGTACGGGTTGACGAAGTAAAGCGTGTCGGTGCTGCTGCCGGGGTGAGCGTCGTGCGTGGCATTACCCACATCGGTTTCCAGCTGCCACGTGCCCTCGGGCACGGTGCAAGGCGCATTGGCCTTGGTGGGACGATCCGTACAGATGGGCGCAGCCTCATCGGCGTGGGCGGTGAAGACAGGAATGGCGGCGAGGAGAGCGATGGGGAGAAGCATGGAACGGACGATCATGGTCAGGCCTTTGGATCAGGGATGACCACCCATGCTAGGCACCGACGTCTAAGGACGGCGCTGTATTGGCTGCCGCGATATCAAGGCGCCATCAAGACGCGTCAGGCGAGACCTGCCAGTCGATACCCCACCTGAAGCTCGGTCACGAGGTGGCGCGGCCTTGCCGGCTCGTCTTCCAGCTTCTGCCGGAGATTCGCCATGTACACGCGCACGTAATGAGGCCGCGTGGCATACCCCGGCCCCCATACGTCGTRCAGGAGCTGCCGGTGGGTCAGCACCTTTCCTTGCCCGTGCACCAGCGCGACGAGCAGGCGGTATTCGATCGGCGTGAGGTGTACGGCTTCGCCGTGACGGGAGACTTCGTGCGTCGCGAGATTCACTTCGATATCGCCAAAGCGCACGCGCGCGCTGGCCTGGCCACGCTCGCCGGCCAGGCTGGCCCGGCGCAGCTGGGCCCGTACGCGGGCCACCAGTTCGGGGACACCGAAGGGTTTGGCAAGATAATCGTCGGCGCCCGCTTCCAGCGCAGCCACTTTTTCCGCTTCGATGTCCCGCGCGGAAAGCACGATGATCGGTGCCGACGACCAACCGCGGACATCGCGGATCACCGCCTTGCCGTCGTCGTCGGGCAGGCCGAGGTCGAGCACGATGAGGTCGGGCTGGCGGCTGGCTGCCTCGATGCGGGCGCGCAGCGCATCGCCGGCTTCGAACACGGTCATGTCTTCGCGCTCGAGCGCGAGCCGGAGGAACCGGCGGATGTCCGATTCGTCTTCGACCACCAGAATGCGTGGCTTGTTCATGTGACGTCTTCCAGATCGATCGTCGGCGGCTCACCGGCGGCCAGAATGATTTCGAAACGCGCGCCATGTGGCTTGCCGCGCGACGCGGAGATACTGCCGCCGTGTGCCTCGACGATACGCCGTGACAGCGCCAGGCCGAGGCCGACACCTGGAACGGCCGACTCGCGCGCGCCCCGGGAAAACGCTTCGAACAGCGAGTCCGCATTGATGCCCGAGGGAAAACCGGGGCCGTCGTCCTCGACCGTCAAGTGGATGCGCGCGCCGGTACGGTCGGCACGGATCCGGATTGTCGCGTCGTCGGGTGTGTATTTGGCGGCATTGTCGAACAGATTTGCCAGCACACGCTCGAACAGGGCGGCATCCAGTTGCACCAGGGGAAACTGACGGGGCATGTCGACCACGACCCGGCGGTCGCCGAGGTCCACCGCCGCCAGTGCGGAACCGACGACTTCATCCAGCGCGTGCCATTGCAAGTCGAGGCGCACGCCTTCGCCTTGCATGCGGGCCGCGTCCAGCAGGTTCACCACCTGGCGTTGCATGCGGTCGGCCTGATTCACGATGGCATGCGCTACCTCGTTCTCGCCCAGCATGCCGGCCATCCCGCGAATAGCCGTCAGTGGCGTTCGCAGATCGTGGGACACGGCGGCAAGCAGGGCGCTGCGCAGGCGCTCGCCCTCCATGCGCAGCTGGGTTTCATGTGCCACTTCGACGTAGTGCACGCGTTCGATCGCCAGTGCGACAAGGGACTGGAACGCACGAAGCAAGGCAATCTGGCCGGCGTCCAGCGGATCTCTTGTCGCGCGCTCCAGCATGAGGACGCCCCGCGTCCGCATGGCCGTGGAAAGCGGAAGGTACGTTGCATCGTTCGCAGGCAGCGCGTCGGTATCGCGCCCGGCCGGGAGGCCTTGCTCGAGCACCCACTGGGCAACGCTCGTGTCTGCCGCGTTGTCCGACGGCATACGCTCGTCGTCGCCGGGAAGCAGGAGCGTGGCGCGGCCATCGAACAACGGACCGATGCGTGCAGCRCATACCCGCGCGATGTCGTCGTCGCGTACGGCCACCGACAAGTCCGTCGCCACGGCGGCTAGTGCGCTTGCACGTCTTTCGYCAGCGGCAGCGGTGACGGCCTCGTCGCGCAGTCGCGCAGCAAGCTGCCCGGTGACGAGCGCCACCACCAGCATCAGGAAGAACGTGAAGACGTACTGCGTGTCCGAGACATGGAAAGACCACACCGGAGGCACGAAGAAGAAGTCGAAGCTGCCGACAGCGACGAAGGCCGCCAGTGCGCCGGCCGCTCGGCCCCAGCGCAGTGCTACGAGCACGACGGTGAGCAGGAACACCATCACCACGTTGGAGAGATCGAACACGCGCAGGAGAAGCGCCGCAATGCCGGTGGTGGTGGCGCAGGCCGCCACCGCATACGCCAGAACGCGGTAGCGAAACGGGCGCGGCGTTACATTGATGGTATGCGGGATCATCGTCGTCCATGATAGCCGCCCCCTCGCGGGTGCGGCTATCGGTATGAGCACGGCCGACGTCACATCAGTGGCGTAAGCACGAGGTCGATCAGCTTGATGCCGACAAAGGGAGCGATGATGCCTCCTAATCCGTAGACCAGCAGGTTGCGAGTCAGCAGGTCCTTTGCTGGCGCCGGGCGATAGCGCACACCGCGCAGGGCCAGCGGAATCAACGCGACGATGATCAGCGCATTGAAGATGACCGCCGACAGGATGGCCGAGGCGGGCGAGTGAAGCCGCATGACATTGAGCGCTTCCAGCGAGGGATACGTTGCCACGAAGGCGGCCGGCACGATGGCGAAGTATTTGGCAAGGTCGTTTGCCACGCTGAAGGTGGTAAGCGCACCTCGGGTCATGATCATCTGCTTACCTACTTCGACCACGCGCAGCAGCTTGGTTGGGTTGGAATCCAGATCGACCATGTTGCCGGCTTCCTTGGCCGCCTGCGTGCCGCTGTTCATCGCCACGGCTACGTCGGCCTGCGCCAGCGCTGGCGCATCGTTCGTACCGTCGCCGGTCATCGCCACCAGGTGGCCTTCGCCCTGGTAGCGGCGAATCAGGGCCAGCTTGTCCTCGGGCGTGGCTTCGGCCAGGAAGTCGTCCACGCCGGCCTCCGCGGCGATGGCAGCGGCTGTCAGGCGATTGTCGCCGGTGATCATAACGGTCGCGATGCCCATGCGGCGAAGCTCGGCGAACTGGGCCTTGATGCCGTCCTTCACGATGTCCTTCAGCTCGACCACGCCCAGCACGTGGCGGCCATCGGCGACAACGAGCGGGGTCGCTCCGCGGCGGGACACGGTTTCCACGGCGCGCTCGACATCGTTGGGAAACGCGCCGCCGAGGCTTTCAACGTGCGCGCGCACCGCTGAGGCTGCACCCTTGCGAATACTGCGTTTACCGTCGTCGATGCCGCTCATGCGAGTACGCGCGGTAAAGGGCACCGCCACGCTTCCCGCCGGGAAAGCGGGCTCCTTCGTGCCCAGGCACTCGCGAGCCAGCACGACGATGGAGCGGCCTTCCGGCGTCTCGTCGGCCAGCGAGGCGAAGCGCGCCGCCTCGGCCAGGGTCGCATCGGTGACACCTGCGGCGGGGAGAAAGGCGTGTGCCTGGCGATTGCCCAGCGTGATGGTGCCGGTCTTGTCCAGCAGCAGCACGTCGACGTCGCCCGCGGCCTCGATCGCGCGGCCGGACGTCGCAATGACATTCGCCTTCAGCATGCGGCTCATGCCGGCGATGCCGATGGCCGAAAGCAACGCGCCGATGGTGGTGGGGATCAGGCAAACCAGAAGTGCGACCAGCACCGTCACGCTCACGACGGTGCCGTGGCCGCTCAACGCCACGCTCAGCGCCGAGAACGGCAGCAGGCTGGCGCAGACCATGAGGAAGATGGCGGTGAGCGCCACAAGAAGGATGGTCAAGGCGATCTCGTTCGGCGTCTTGCCGCGTCGCGCGCCTTCGACCATGGCGATCATGCGATCGAGGAAGGCCTCGCCAGGGTTGGCCGTGACGCGCACGATGATCCAGTCCGAGAGCACCCGCGTACCGCCCGTCACCGAGGAGAAGTCGCCGCCGGATTCACGGATGACGGACGCGGACTCGCCGGTGATGGCCGATTCGTCGACGGACGCGATGCCTTCGACCACCTCGCCGTCGGCGGGAATCACTTCGCCCGCTTCCACCAGCACGTACGTGCCCGCGGTGATCTCGTCGCTGCCGGCGATGTGCCACAGGCTGTCCCGGCGCGGTTCGCGAAGCACCTTGGCATGCACGCGTTTTTTCGCCGCCCTCAGGGCTTCCGCCTGCGCCTTGCCGCGTCCTTCGGCGAGCGCTTCGGCGGCGTTGGCGAAAAGCACGGTGAACCATAGCCAGCCGGCGATCGCCCAGACGAAGCCGGCCGGCGCGTCAGCGTGACCGCGCAGGGCCTGAATGCCAAGGATGGTGGTGAGTATGCTGCCCAGGTAGACGACGAACATCACCGGGTTCTTCCATTGCGTCGCCGGTGCCAGCTTGGCGAAGGCACCGAAGATGATCGCGCCGACGCCTGGCGAGGCGATCGCCGGGCGGGCATCGAGGTTTTCGGGAAGGGTGGGTTGCAGGGTGCTCATGGAAAGGTCCGGATCGGCGCGCCGTCGAGCGCGAGGTTCAAGGCGAGGACATTGATGCGCGGCTCACCGAGCAAGCCCAGTTGGCGGCCTTGCGTGAGCCGGTCAATCAAGGCGTTGACGTCGCTCACCGGCAGGTGCCGCTCGCTTGCTACACGCAGCGACTGCGCATGCGCGTTCGCAAGGCTGATGTCGGGGTCGAGACCGGAGCCAGAGGCGGTGACCGCATCGACGGGGACCGGTGCACCGGGCGCGAGGCTGTTCTCCTTGCGAAAAGCCTCCGCACGCTCACGCACGGCGTCGCGCAGCTTTGCGCTGGTGGGACCGAGGTTGCTGGCGCCGCTGGCCGCCGCGTTGTAGGGCATGTCGCCCGTCGCGCTGGGCCTCGGATGGAAGTAGCGCGGCGTGTGGAAGTCCTGGCCGAGCACAGCGGAGCCGACCACTGTATCGCCGTGGCGCACCAGGCTACCGGTCGATTGGCGAGGAAACAGCGCGGTGGCAAGGCCGGTCGTCGCCAGCGGATAGGCCACACCGGTTACCGCCATGAACAGCACGGCCGAAACGAGAACGGGGCGAACAAGGGAAAGGGACATGGTCATGGCCTTAGAAGAACTGGTGTGCCGTCATCGCGAGTTGCTCCACGATGGGTCCGAGTGCGAGCGCCGGCAGGAAGGTGAGGCCACCGACCACGACGATCACGAAGATCAACAGGCAGGTAAACAGTGGCGTCGCCGTTGGCAGCGTGCCCAGGCTCTCCGGCACGCTTCGCTTCGAAGCCAGCGAGCCCGCTACCGCGAGCATGGGCAGCAGCGTGAAGTAACGGCCCATCAGCATCGCCAGACCGATCGTCGTGTTGTAGAACGGCGTGTTCGCGTTCAGACCGGCGAAGGCGGACCCGTTGTTCGCCGTGCCCGAGGTATACGCGTAGATCAGCTCACTGAATCCATGCGGCCCGGCGTTCGCAAAACTCGAGGAGGCACCTGGCCATATCGCAGCCAAGGCAGTGAAGCCGAGGATGCAGAACGGATGCGCGAGCACGGCCAGCATCACCAGCTTCATCTCGCGCGCTTCGATCTTCTTGCCGAGGAATTCGGGTGTCCGGCCGATCATCATGCCAACGAGGAACACCGTCAGGATGGCGAAGGCCACCAGGTTGATGAACCCCACGCCGACCCCGCCGAACACGTCGTTGAGCATCATCAGGAACAGGGGCACCATCCCGCCGATCGGCGTGAGCGAGTCGTGCATCGCATTGACCGAGCCCGTCGTGGCTGCCGTGGTGACGGCAACGAAGGCGCTCGTCTGGGCGATGCCGAAGCGCATCTCCTTGCCTTCCATGTTGCCGCCCGGTTGCAAGGCTCCCGGTGTCTGGTCGACGGAAAGGCTGGTGAACATCGGGTTGCCGTGGAGCTCCGCGGGATACTCCACGCACAGGAAGCCCACGAACATCACGACGAAGGCGGCCAGGAAGGCCCAGCCCTGCTTCCGGCGGGAGAGCATGCGGCCGAACGCGAAGGTCAACGCGGAAGGCACCAGGAACATCGCCAGCATGTGCAGCAGATTGGTAAGCGGCGTGGGATTTTCGAACGGGTGCGCGGCGTTCACGCCATAGAATCCCCCGCCGTTGGTGCCGATGTGTTTGATGGCCTCGAGGCTCGCCACGGGGCCGACCACGATGTGCTGCGTCGCGCCTTCGAGTGTTGTGGCATCTGCACTGCTTGCCAGCGTCTGCGGGATGCCCTGCCACACGTACACCAGCGCGAGCAGCACGCAAACGGGAAGCAGCAGGCGCCAGGTGATACGGCTGAAGTCCGTCCAGTAGTTACCGACGTCGCGAGCCTCGCGCTGCGCGAGACCGCGAATAAAGGCGGCACAACCGGCAATGCCCGAAGCGGCGCTCACCGTCATCAGAAAGGTGATGACCGCCATCTGCGAGAAGTTGGAGAGGCTCGACTCACCGGAGTAGGACTGCCAGTTGGTATTGGTGACGAAGGACGCCGCGGTGTTGAACGCGAGGTCCGGTGTCTGTGCCGGTCGCTGCAGGGCGTCGAAGGGCAACCAGGCCTGGAGGCGCAGGATGGCGTACCCCAGCAGCATCATGGCGGCGTTGCTTAGCACGAGCGCCATGCCGTAGCGCTTCCAGTCCATGGGAGCACCGGGATCGACACCCAGCAGGCGGTAGCCGACACGCTCGGGAAGCCAGTGGTTCTGCGCGGTGAGGACGCGGGTAAGCCAGCGCCCTGCAACGACGACAAGGCCGGCCATCAGGGCAAGGAGCACGACAAATTGGGCAATATCAATGGACATGTGCGCTCAGATCCGGTCCAGGGCGATGACAAGGCAGGCAGTGGTGGCAAAGAAAAGCGCCGCCACAGTCACGAAGACGATGTCGTACATGGGGCATACCTCGGTGGAAGGGCTTAGAACCGCTCGGGCTTGATCAGCGCGTAGAGCAGGTAGGCAAACAGCGCGAGCAGCAACACGCAGCCGAAGGCGGTCATGTTGGCGCGGCCAAGGACGGGATCTGACGCATGACGAAGGGCCTCTCGAAATGGAGGCGATCAGCGTAGGGCGGTCCGATTCAAGACGGCGGGGGGATTCGTATAGGCGGTATCAAGGTCGTATCAAGGACCGCGTGCGCCCGACATTGACTACGCCAATGGATGGGCACAATTCGCCAATCCTTCGTATCACGCTCGTGTCCTCATATCCTGGCCGGCCTAGCGGAGTGGACATCATGGGAATGCGCGAACGGGCGTTGACGTCAGTGATCATACTGACAGCATGGATCGGGTTTGTTATCGCACGCCCGGCAAAGGCAGAAACGCCTCTTCCCGATCCGGCACGGGCCGGCTTCGCAGATCGGCTGTATCGGCTGGATTGCGGACATTCGCTCGCGAACGATGAATCGGTATGGACCCCCGGGGAGAACGTCGGACGTCCGATCGAGTTCTCGTCGACCTGCTGGCTGATCAAGCGGCGCGGCAAATGGTTACTCTGGGACACCGGGGTTCCGGAATCCGCGTTGAACGACCCGAAAGGCTGGTCGACGCTTCCCCAGTTGATCGTTTATCACCTCGATAAAACAATCTCGGGGCAACTTTCCGCGGTCGGCCTGAAGCCGGACGATATCCAGTACGTCGCGATTTCGCACACACATGGCGACCATATCGGAAACGTCGCGCTGTTCCCCAATGCGACGGTGCTGATACAGCGCGTCGAATACGAATGGATCAGTTCGCCCGACGGGCCGAACGCGAACGTGAACCAGTTGAAAGCGCTTGCGCGCAAACTCATGGGAACACCGAAGCATCTTCAGCTTCTCGACGGGAACACGGATGTGTTCGGCGACGGCAGTGTCACGCTGTTTCCGACGCCCGGTCATACGCCCGGAAGCCAATCCCTGCTTGTCCATCTGAGGAAGTCGGGCTTCATCATCCTGTCGGGGGACGTCGTCCATCTCGCCGCGAATTTCCACAATAACGTCGTGCCCACACTGAACACGGATAAGGCGGCGTCCATCGCGTCGATGGAAAAGGTCAGGACCATGATGGGCACCTATCATGCCCAGCTATTCATCAATCATGACAAGGCACAAACCGACACCTTGCGAATTATTCCTGCCTTTTACGATTGACGGTGCGATGCGCGTGCGCGACCGCGCCGGCCGTGCGCATCATGGCGGTGCCGTAGGTTTTTCGCGATGGAGGTCGTCGATCTGACGAAGCACGGTGTCGTAGGAGGCTTCATCCGCGGTCGTCGCTTCGACATAGGCGGAAATCCCAGGCAGCTGCCGGCGGAGGTCCTCATTGCGTAAACCCAGCACGAGCTTGGACCGCATGTCGGCGCCATCTGGGAGCCAGCTTATCAAGACGACCTTCGACTCCGGATCGCCGTTCCTGTCCGTGAACTGGAAGTCCACGACGTACGACCTGCAATCACGCGTGGGAAATGTCCTGACGAAAAGGTCGAATGCCGCGGGAGTTGCCGTTATGTCCGACTCGGACGTGCTGTCCATGACCATCGTTGACTGGGCGTCGTTGAGCCTGAGGGCGATGTACGTGAGCCTGCGCGACGACGTCAGCCAGTCGACGAATGAAGGCGCGGGATGCGCGATGCTTCATGGAGTGCTCCTTGCGTTCGCAGCATGTGAAACCTATCCCTGTTCCGTGAGATTACCCCGCCTTCGGGGAGGGAGCTACCGTCATCGTCATCGCCGCTTCGTCGGCGATGATTTGCGCGGCCTCCTGCACATACGGATCTTTCGACGGTTTGGTGGGCTCCGGGCGCTTGTCCTGCGCCACGCTGCGCTCTTCCGGGTCGAGACCGTCGTCGCCCTGGGGTGAGGCATCGTCGTCGGCCGGGAGGCCATCGGCCAGGTTCAGCGCGTTGCGACGCGCACGGAAGTCCGCGGAGGCTTTCAGGTCGGCCTCGCGGGTGGCTTTGCGCTCATCGAGGTTCAACGAAACGGTGGTGCGGGCTGCCGTGGCCTGGAAAGCGGCAAGCTCGTCGATGGTCAGCTGCCACCGCGCCGCATGTTGCACGCGCGCGGCGTGCGCGCTGTCGAGCTTCGGCACGAGCGGCCCGAGGATGGCGTCGTGCGTATGCGGCACGGCAGCGATGGATGACGCCGGCAATGCGTTCTTATAGGTCGACTCGCCGAAGTCCTTCTCGTCTTCCGTCGCCGGGAAGGCGATGTCCGGTGTCACGCCGAGCAGCTGCGTGCTGTCGCCGTTGATGCGATAGAACTGGGCGATCGTCATCTTCAGTTCGCCGAGCTTGCCCTCGTGCTCCTCTTCGACGGCTTCGTCCAGGTCGAGCAGGTTCTGCACCGTGCCCTTGCCGAAGGTGCGCTGGCCAAGGATGACGCCACGACCGCGATCCTGGATCGCTGCGGCGAAGATCTCCGAAGCCGATGCCGAGCCATGGTTCACCAGCACACCGAGCGCACCCGTCCAGGTCGGCGCAGCATTCGTGGCGCCCTGCACATCGACCTTGCCATCCGCGCTGCGCACCTGCACGACAGGTCCCGCGCCCGTGAACAGGCCGACCATGTCCGAGGCCTCGGTCAACGAGCCGCCGCCGTTGTCGCGGAGGTCGATGACCACGCCGTCGACGTTCTGCTTCTTCAGTTCGCCGAGCATGCGCGAGACGTCGCGCGTCACGCTGCGATAGTTCGCGTCGCCTGCGCGACGGGCGTCGAAGTCTTCATAGAACGAGGGCACGGTGATGATGCCCAGCTTGTGCGCATGGTTTGGGCCGCCGACCTGGAGCACGGTCTGCTTCGCGGCTTCGTCTTCGATGCTGATATGGCGGCGGGTCAGTGTGACGACGTGTGGAGCGACATCGCCCTTGCTTTCGTCGGGTAGCAGCTCGACACGGACCGTCGTGCCGCTCTTGCCCTTGATCAGTGCGATCACGTCATCCGACCGCCAGCCGATCACGTCGGTCAAGGGACCGGCGCTGCCCTGGCCGACCCCGGTGATGCGATCGCCGACGTGAATCTTCCCGGACTTTGCCGCGGGGCTTCCTGCGATCAGTTCGGTGACCTGCGTGTACTCGTCGTGCTCGCGCAGGTAGGCGCCGATACCTTCCAGCGACAGCGACATCTCGGTGTTGAATGCCGTCGCGGCCTCGGCGGCGAAATAGTCGGTGTGCGGATCGGTCGACTCGGCATACGCCGTCATGAAAAGCTGGAACGCGTCGTCGGCGCTCGTCTTCCCGATGCGGGAAGCGAGGTTCGTGTAGCGATGGGTGAGCGTCTTGCGGATGGCGTCGTCACCCTGTCCGGCCAGTTTCAGGCGGAGCCAGTCTTCCTTGGCGCGCTCGCGCCAAAGCTCATGGAGTTCGTCTGTCGATGCAGGCCACGGCAGCGCCTTGCGCTCGGTGGCGATGGATTCGTGGGCCGTGAAGTCGAAGCCATCCTTCAACAGTGACTGCGCGTAGCGCGACTCTTCCACGATCCGGTTGAGGTAGAGATTCACCGGCTCGAAGGCGGGCGTCAGGTCGCCCTGGTCGATGGCTGTGCCGAGCGTGGGACGGAGCGGTGCGAAGTGCGCGATGTCGGCCTGGGTGAAATAGCTGCGCTCGGGGTCGAGCGTCTCGACCAGCTTGTCGAAGACGACAGCCGAGAACGCGGCGTCCAGCGGCCGGGGCCGATAGTGGAACCGGGTCAGGAATAGCGTGGCGACCTTTCCGGCGACGGCTTGCTGGTCGGTAGGAGCCAGCGCGATCCGGGACGGTGTGGCGGCGCCCGTCGCTGCCGTCTGGGGCGCGCCGGTGGCCGTGGTCAGGGCAAAGGTCGCGCAGATCGCCAGGGCGGCGAATACGACGGAGCGGGGGAAAGTCATGGGATATCTGGTCGCGGCATTCGTTGAGGGCATTCTGGCATGGGCATCATGGAGGAGCCGGCCATTCGTGCGGCTTTCCGCGGGATAGGTCGCGAAATCTTGCGATCGCTGCCTGCGTGGTTCGGGCCCTCCTACGGGGAGGCGAGGGCTTTGCCTCGTAGCGCGCCTGCCCTGCCAGGTGACTGCGCGAGCGTGGTCTGGAAGGCTGCCAGTGCGGCGGCTCGTTGGTTCTGCAGTAACAGGAGATCGCCGAGTTGTTCGCGCGCGGGAAGGATCGGTCCCGGCGTCACCGGCCGCTTCTCCAGCGCGTCCTCCTTGTCTGCGGCAGTGCTGAGCAACCTCACCGCATTTGCCGTATCGCCGCTGGCTTGCGCCGCCCAGGCCATGACTTCGTCCGCCAGCACGCTCGTCTGCGCCGACCAATAGGTGTCGCCGGTCGCGTTGAGCTGTGTGGCTATCTGTGACAGGCGGTTCGCTTCCTGTCGCGCCTCCGCGGCATGCCCGGTGCGCGCCAGTCCCAACCCCCTCGCCCATACGGCGATGGCGACGACGGAGGGCGGTGCTCCCGAAGCATCCTTGATCGCACTGGCATCCGCCCAATGCGACTGCTCCACGGCGACACGGATGGGCATGGCGGTAGCGGCATAAGCGATACCGAAATCCTCCATGTCGAGCGAAGGCATGGTGCGCATCGCGTCGACGACCGCACTGGCTTCCTTCGCGCGACCTGTCTGCATATAGGCGTAAACCAGGTAGTCCATCGCGTGCAGCTGTCCCATCGTGTCGCCGTGCGCGCGCGCGGATGCCTGGGAGGCGAGATTGGACTGGATGGAGTCGTTCCACAGGCCGAGACGCGTGAAGATGTGCGAAGGCATGTGCAGCGCATGCGGTGCCGAGGGTGCGATGGACGCGTACTTCCTGGCAGCAGGGAGCCCACGCTGCGCCAACTCGGCGCTATCGCAGGCGTGGATAAGGTAATGGGCGATGCCGGGATGGTCGGGATGCGTCCGGAACAGGGGATCGAGGATATCGATGGCCCGCTTCTGTCGGGCGTGGGTCTTGTCCGAAGGCGCCGCGTTCGACAGGAGCGCGACGGCATAGAACACCTGGGCTTCGACATCGTTCGGGTTGCTTCGAGCCAGTTCGGCCATGGCCTTCTGATAGGCGAGCGTGCGCTGTGCCAGCGTGAGGCCGGCATCGACCTTGTAGAGCTCGCCAAGTGCGTGGATGAATTGCTGCTCGCGCGGTGTCGTGGCACCCAGCCGGGTTGCTTCGAGCATTTCCTTCTGGCCCGCGGCGAAGGTGTCCGGTGGAAGCGCAGGCGCCCACACGGGGTGGAAGTAGGTCATCGCCACGCCCCAGTGCGCCATGGCGCAGTGGGGATCGGCAGCGGCGATATCGCGGAACGCCTGCGTGGCGGGACCGTAGGCGAAGGAATGCAGCAGCGCGACGGCGCGATCGAAGGGCTGCTGCACCTTCGGGTCGCAGGAGATGGAAAACGTCACCTTCCCGAGCTTCTCGGGCATCCCGTGGTCGTGCATCTCCTGGCCATGTGCCGCTGCAGCAACGAGCAGCGACACCCAAACGACCCACGACCGACGAAACATGCGTATCTCCAGTGGCTCGCAATAATCTACGCCCGACGGGCCGTCGCTCACATACCCAAAACGGCTAATCCGCCCCCGGTGTCACCACCCATGCGGCATAAGGGGGAAGGGTGGCGCCTTCGACGGCTGTCGTCGAGCGCAGGGAAGGGTCACTCGCCATCAGTGTCGTTATCTTGCCCGGCATCAGGCCGTTCGCGAGGCGCTGCGGCGATCCGCTGAAGTTCAGCATCACCAGCACCGGCTGCGTGCCCTCGCGCCGGTAGACGAGGACGTGGGCGTTGGTCCGATCCAGGAAGGTCATGGCGCCGTCGCGCAGGGCGGCGTTGTCGCGACGAAGCGCGGCAAGATCGCGGTACCAGTTGAGCAGCGAATCCGGCCGGGCCAGTTCGGTCTGGACGTTGATCGTCACGTGGTCAGACGTGACGGGCAGCCAGGTTCGCGGGCTGGTCGAAAACCCCGCCTGCGCGCCCGRCAGCCATTGCATAGGTGTACGTTCACCGTCGCGACCTTTCTCCTTCGGCCAGCCGGTGACACCGATCGGGTCACGGACGTCTTCGACGCGTGTCGGCGTGGCCGTCGTCATGCCGAGCTCCGCACCGTAGTACGTCAGCGCCACCGCGCGGGTGGTCAACAGTGCGGTGGCCACRATCCGGGCGCGTGCCACGTTGTGCTCGCCGTCGCCAAAACGGTCGATCGAGCGCGGATTRTCGTGGTTGTCGAAGACAATGAGTGGCTGGCCATGCACCTCCTGCGAGGAAGCGAGATGGCTGCGAAACCAGTCGGCATCGAAGCTCGCCTGCCAGCCAAAGCCGGGCAGCATGTTCATGGGAAGCTGGAGCTCGGGCGCCTTTGCTGTGCCGTACCACACGTCCAGCGTCGGGATGTCGGGCGTGTAAGTTTCACCGATGAGTACGCGGTCGCCCGGATAGGCACCGACCATCGCGCGCATGCGCCGCATCACGTCGTGCACTTCAGGCAGGTTGTCGCTGTAGAGCGAATGCAGGTTGGGATCGCCCTGGGCATTCGTGCCCGGGCGCACCGGATCGTCGCGCAGCTGCGTATCTTCGAACAGCGTCGAGATCGCATCGAGGCGAAAACCCGCCACGCCCCGGTCGAGCCAGAACCTCATGGCGCCGAACATCGCCTTTTCGACCGCAGGATTGCGCCAGTTGAGATCCGGCTGCTGCACGTAGAAGCGGTGGTAATAAAACTGCCGACGCGCGGGCGCCCATTCCCAGGCGGAGCCGCCAAACACGGACTCCCAGTTGTTGGGCGGGATGCGACCATTGTGGGTGTTGCGTTTCTGCAGATCCGTCGCGCCCGCTGTTTTCGCGTCGATGCCGTCGTTCCACACGTACCAGTCGGATTTCGGATTGTCACGCGAGCTGGCCGATTCGATGAACCATGTGTGCTTGTCCGACGTGTGGTTGAGGACCATGTCCAGGATGATGCGGACATGACGCTCGCTCGCTGCCTTTATCAGGCGGTCGAAGTCGGCAAGTGAGCCGTATTTCGCATCCACGGCCTGGTAATCGGCGATGTCGTACCCGAAGTCCACCTGTGGCGAGGGGTACATCGGCGCGATCCAGATGGCATCCACGCCGAGTTTCTGCAGGTAGTCGAGGTGCCCGGTGATGCCATTGAGATCGCCGATACCATCGCCGTTACTATCCCCGAAGCTGCGTGGGTAGATCTCGTAGATGAAGGCGTGCTTCCACCAGGGGGCCGCCGCGTCAGGCGGGGGCGCATCGGCGGTAGCCCCGTTGGCAACCGCCGACGCACAAAGCAGAGCAGCGCAAGCCACAAGTCGGTGAAACATCCCCATCGGTCCAGCCTTGCATCGTGGAAAGTCCCGATGGTAACCGAGCCACTCAGGCGAGCGTGGTGACGATGTCGATGTTCCCGTGAAGCGCTTTCGAGTACGGGCAGGTGCGGTGCGCGGAAGCGATCAGGGACTGGGCGACATCGCGGTCAAGCCCGGGAAGGCTCACGTTGAGGCGGGCCTGGAGGAAGTACTCCTCACCCGAGGTACCGAGATCGACCTCGGTGTTCACCTCGGTATCCTTGGGCAGGGCGATGTGCTGCGCACGGGCGGCGAGACCCATCGCACCGATAAAGCAGGCGGACCAACCGGCGGCAAGCAGCTGTTCCGGGTTGGTGCCGGTGCCGGCTGTGCCGGGGGGTGACAGCTTGACCACCAGGCGGTCGTCGGAGCTGCGCGACTCGCCGTCGCGGCCGCCGGTGGTACGGGTCTTGCCGGTATAGAGGACGTTCTCGATGCGTGACATGGTGGTATCCCGTTCGGTTGGAGGTGATGACTAGGAGGCGCCCGCGGGGTATCACGGGTGTGTCGCCACCCCTGCCGAAACGCGTCGGAATGTGTAGCGAAGGCCGCTGGATACATTCAGATACACACCAGGGCTCCCCAGGGCCGGAACACGCCGCGGCGGCCCGCTACGTTTGGATACAAAACGGCCCTCGCGCGACACGCGTGGGATACGTGGCGGCGCTTAAATAAGTCATCCCCAATGCACAGGTGACTTGCCATGACCTCTCCCCGCCTGCTCCTCGTCTTTTCCGTCTTGTGTATCGCAGCCATTGCTTCCTGGCCTGCCGGCTGGGCACGTGACCGGGCCGGCGATGTCGCGTCCGCCCCGGCCGTCGTGCCCGCGCCTGAATTCACCGGTATCGATCACTGGTTCAATTCCCAGCCGCTGTCGCTGAAGGACCTGCACGGCAAGGTCACGCTGGTGGAGTTCTGGACGCACGAGTGCATCAACTGCGTCCACGTGGTTCCCCACACCGAGGCGTTGTACCAGCGCTATGCCAACGATGGCCTGGTCGTCGTCGGCGTCCATACGCCGGAGTACGACGAAGAGCACGACCTAGGGGGTGTCGCCTCGGCCATCAGGCAGCAAGGCATCACCTACCCGGTCGCGGTCGACAACAGCTACGCCACCTGGAACGCCTATGGCAATCGCTTCTGGCCGGCGCTGTACCTGATCGACCAGAACGGCAAGATTGTCTACAGCCACTACGGCGAGGGAAACTACGACGAAACCGAAGCACGCGTCCGCCAGCTGCTCGGCAAGGCGTGAACCTGACCCTTTCTTTCACCTGGTAACCCGGAGCCTGGCATGGACCATGTCGACCATATCCTCGTTGTCGATGACGACCGCGAGATTCGCACCGGTGTCGCGCAATACCTGCAGAAGAATGGGCTGCGCACCAGCGTGGCGGCAGATGGTCGCGAGATGAACGCCTTGCTCGACACCACCGCCGTCGACCTCATCGTGCTCGACATCATGATGCCGGGTGACGATGGCCTGGTGCTCACCCGTAACCTGCGCGCAAGCAAACACCGGGCAATCCCGGTGCTTTTGCTCACCGCGCGGGACGACGAGACCGACCGGATCATCGGCCTGGAGATGGGTGCCGACGACTACGTGGTCAAACCGTTCTCGCCACGCGAGTTGCTGGCGCGTATCAACGCGGTGATCCGCCGCACGCGCATGCTGCCGCCGAACCTGCGCGTGACCGAAGCCAGCGGCATGCTCGGTTTCGGCCGCTGGCGCCTGGACACCACCGCGCGCCACCTGCTCGACGACGAAGGCACGATCGTGTCGTTGAGCGGGGCGGAGTTCCGCTTGCTTCGGGTATTCCTGGATCACCCGCAGCGGATCCTTTCGCGGGACCAGCTGCTCAACCTCACTCAGGGTCGCGACGCCGAGTTGTTCGACCGCTCGATCGACCTGATGGTGAGTCGTCTTCGCCAGCGCCTCGTCGACGATGCGCGCGAACAGGCGTACATCAAGACGGTCCGCAACGAAGGCTACGTCTTCACCATGCCGGTCACGGTGCTCGGGGAAGCGTCGTGAAGGCGACGCTCCGGCGCTGGATGCCGCGCAGCATCGCGTCGCGCCTGTACCTGATCATCTTCGCCGGTTTGCTGCTAGCGCATGGCATGTCGTTCGGGCTGCTCTTCTTCGAGCGTTACCAGAGCGCCAAGACGATCATGCTCAATACGCTCGAGCACGACGTCGGTACGTCGGTCGCGATCCTTGACCGTCTTCCGGCGGTGGAACGGCCGGCATGGATAAGTCGTCTCCAGCGCGATAACTATCGCTATATCCTCGGGCCCGGCAAGGCCGGCGCCGATCCGATTTCGAATCGCGCGCGTGTCGTCACCGATCTGATCCAGCGTGAAGTCGGACCATCGTTTGCGGTCAAGGCGAACACCGTGTCGATGGGTCCGGAACGCTACCAGGTGCATCTCACCCTGCATGACGGAGAGCCCCTGAGCATCGAGGTGACCCCCCGGGTGATGCCCCTCGCCGACTGGCTGCCCTTCGTCTTCATCCTGCAGATGGTCGTGCTTCTGGTGATTACCTGGGTGGCTGTCCGTCTGGCGACGCGGCCCTTGGTGCGTCTGGCGCGCGCCGCGGAATCCATCACGCCCACGAACGAGGGACCACGGATGTCCGAGGACGGTCCGACCGAGGTGGCACAGGCGGCGGTTGCCTTCAACGCCATGCAGGATCGCATTGCCCTCTACGTGAAGGAACGCCTGCAGATCCTCGTCGCGATCTCGCACGACCTGCAGACACCGATCACACGGATGCGCCTGCGCGCCGAGGGCCTCGAGGAGTGTCCGGAGCGTGGCAAGTTGCTACAGGACCTGCACGAGATGGAGCATCTGGTGCGAGAGGGCGTCGCTTATGCGCGCAGCGCGCACGGCGCGACGGAGACACCGCGCAAGATCGACCCGGCGGCCTTCATGGAAAGCCTGGTGTTCGACTACCAGGACACAGGCAAAGCGGTGAGTCTCACCGGCAGCGTCGACGGCACCGCCATCGTCCGGCCGCAGGCCCTGCGTCGAGTGCTAGGCAACCTGATCGACAACGCGTTGAAGTACGCGGGTGCTGCGGAGGTGGGCATGACGCGCACGTCCGCCGGGGCCTTGTGTATCGAGGTGGCCGACAACGGGCCGGGTATTCCCGATGACGAGCTGGCGCGTGTGCTGGAGCCGTTCTATCGACTGGAGACGTCGCGGAACCGCGATACGGGTGGGACCGGGTTGGGATTGGCGATTGCGGCGCAGTTGATGCTGTCGGTGGGCGGGCGGCTTACGCTTGCGAATCGGGCGGGTGGTGGGTTGGTTGCGCGCGTGGAGTTGCCGTAAGGCCGGCTGGTCGCGCTGAATGTGGGAGCCGATTCATCGGCGATGGTGCTGGCGACACCGCCAGGTATCGCCGCTGAAGCGGCTCCCACACAGAGCATCGCTTCACCCCATCAGGTCCTCGCGATACGCATAAAGCCCCGGCTGCCCACCGGTAGCAACAAACAAAACATGCTCCCCATCGCGCACGACCCCGCTGCGCAGGTCCTGCAACAACCCGGCGAACGCCTTCCCCGAGTACACCGGATCGAGCAGGATGCCCTCGGCACTCGCCATTAAACGCAAGGCTTCCTTCATCGCTGGCGTAGGCACGCCGTAGCCGTCGCCAAGCTGCGACCCATCGACATGCACCTCGTTCGCGGCAAGGTCGGCCGTGGACTCCAGCAGTCCGAGTCCCTCGCGCGCGAGGCCGTGCGTCGTCGCCGCGGTGGCGTCCCGCTCGCCGAGAACGGAATACGCGGATACGCGTGCCGGATCGCGACCCAGGGCGGCGAACCCTGCCACCAGGCCCGCATGCGTTCCGGAGCTTCCGTTCGGAACGACGATACGGTCGAAGCGCAGCCCGAGCTCGTCTTCCTGCTGGGAGATCTCGCGCGCGCAGCGCGCATAGCCGAGCACACCGCGAGGCGTAGAACCCCCGGTGGGCAGGACGACGACCGTATGCCCTTCGTTCCGCAGCGCCTCGGCACGTGCATTGGCGTGGACGAGCGCATTCTCACCGCGCGGCAGCAGGGTCACCGTGGCGCCAAACAATTCATCGAGAAGCACATTGCCGTTCTTCTCATAGTCATCTCCCTCCTTGGGAACCATGCGCGCAAGCAGCATTTCGCACGCAAAGCCATGACGGGCGGCCGCCGCCGCCGTCAATCGCGCATGGTTGGACTGGACGCCGCCCACCGTGATCACCGTGTCCGCGCCGATGTCGCGCGCATAGCCAAGGTGATATTCCATCTTGCGCAGCTTGTTGCCGCCGCCGCCCAGCGCCATGACATCGTCGCGTTTGATGCTCAAACGGATGCCTCGCCGCGTCAGGCCGAGTTGTTCTTCGATACGGGAAAGGCGATGTATTGCCGTGGCGTTGTCGAGAAGCGCGATGCGGGGAAGGCGATCGAGAGCGGCAAGGGCATCGTGAGACATGGCGTGTCCGGGAG
>NZ_JBFUJE010000011.1:0-29291 GCF_056401535.1 Luteibacter sp. P4_E6
TCGCCGATGAATCGGCTCCTACCGAGCAGGGTTCGCATCGATGACGCGCACTTGCCCCAGCCCCAAACCATCCAGGTGATAGCCGCCCACCGCCTCGCGAATCAGTCGGAGCGTCGGCAACCCAACGGCGGCCGTCATGCGCCGCACCTGCYGGTTGCGCCCCTCGCGCAGCACGATACGCAGCCACGCATCAGGCACTGTCTTGCGAAACCGCACGGGCGGATCGCGCGGCCATAACCACTCGGGTTCGTCGATCGCTTCGACAGCCGCAGGCAACGTCGGCCCATCGTTGAGCGTGACGCCGCGACGCAGCCGCTCGAGGGCTTCCTCGCTGGGAACCCCCTCGACCATCACCACATACGTCTTCGGCTGCTTGTGCGTCGGATTGGCAAGGCGATGCTGCAGCTTGCCGTCGTCGGTCAGCAGGAGCAGCCCTTCGCTGTCGTGATCCAGCCGTCCCGCCGCATACACGCCTTTCTGCGGAACGAAGTCGGCCAGCGTGCGCCGGCCGGCATCGTCGGTGAACTGGCAGAGCACACCGAAGGGCTTGTTCAGTGCGACCAGCATGTCACTTGGCGGTGGCGGGCTTCACGAAGCGCAGGGTCATGCGGTCAGACTCGCCGATGGCCGTCCACTTCGCCTTGTCGACCTCACCCATGTCGTACGAAGGCGGCAGCGTCCAGACGCCCTTCGGGTGGTTGTGGTCGTCCTTCGGGTTAGCGTTGATCTCGCTCTGCGCATCGAGCTTGAAACCGGCGTCGGTGGCGAGCTTGATCACGTAGTCGGTCGGCAGGTAGCCGGAGTTGACCACGTCGTCGAGCTTCTTGCCCGCATCGGCACGGTGGTCTTCCACGCCGAGCACGCCACCGGGCTTGAGCACGGTGAAGAACGACTTGAACATCGCCTCCGCCGTACCGTCCGCGGCCCAGTTGTGGACGTTGCGGAAGGTCAGCACCATGTCGGCCGAGCCCGGCGCACCGAGCACGGGCGCCTTGTGGTTCACCCCGACGAGCTTGGCGTTGCCGTACTGCGCCGGCGCGAAGGAGAACTTCTTCTGCAGCGCGGCCATGCCCTTCGAGCCGTCTTCGATCACGCCGATGTAATGGCCGTTGTCATGCAGGAACGGCGCGAGGATCTCGGTGAACCAGCCGCCGGACGGCCAGATTTCAATCACGGTCATGTCCGGGCGGATGCCGAAGAAGGTCAGCATTTCCTTCGGGTGACGGTACTGATCGCGCGCCTTGTTCGCCGGCGAGCGCCAGCTGCCGGCGATGGCCTTGTCCAACTGCGAGGCAGTGAGCTGCCCGGCACTGGCCGGCGGCGTAGCCTGGGCCGGCTGATCGACCTCGGTGGCCGCCAGGGAAGCAAACGAGACGGTCAGACCGAACAGACCAGCGCAGGCGAGAGCGAGCTTCTTCATGGCGTCACCGGGGTAGAGGGGATGTGGGCGGGAAGGCTAGCACGACCCTGTGGGAGCCGCTTCAGCGGCGATGGGTGCTTGCGACGAACCGGTCGATCCCCGCTACAAGCTTCGGTCTTGAGATAACGCATACACTCTCTTGAGCATCATGTCGTATCTCCTGCAGGGTCCCCGCATGACACTCCCCTCTCTACGCCCGCTGGCTGGCGCTGTTCTCCTTGCGCTGGCCGGCGCCGCCACCGCGCAGGACGCGCCAAAGCTCGCGCCTGTCGTGGTCACCGCCACGCGGACCGCCCAGACGCCGTACGACGTCCCCGCGGCGATCGACGTGGTGGCCACACCTCCGGACGGCAGCCTCGACGTGAACCTGTCCGAGCGGCTGCAGACCATCCCGGGCATCGTCGCGCGCGACCGGCAGAACTACGCGCAGGACGAGCAGATATCCATTCGTGGTTTCGGTGCGCGCTCGACCTTCGGTATCCGCGGCATCCGCCTTTACACCGACGGCATCCCGGCCACGATGCCCGACGGCCAGGGACAGGTGTCGCACTTCAACCTCGATTCGGCCGACCGCGTCGAAGTATTGCGCGGGCCGTTCTCCGCGCTCTACGGCAATGCCTCGGGTGGCGTGGTCCAGCTGTTCACCGCTGACGGCACCGAGCCGCCCGAACTGCGCGTCGGCATCGCCGGCGGCAGCAACGGCAACTTCCGCACCTCGGTCAATGCGCGCGGCGTCGAGGGTCCGGTCGACTACAACGTGGACCTCAGCCACTTCCGCACCAGCGGGTATCGCGATCACAGCGCAGCCCGGCGCGAGTCCGGTAACGCAAAGCTCGGCTGGAAGATCGACGACGATCGCAAGCTCACCCTCGTGCTCAACACGGTGGACGTCCCGGGCGCCCAGGATCCGCTCGGCCTGACCCGGGCCCAGTACCAGGCGAACCCGCGACAGGTCGCCTCGGCGGCCGACACCTACGACACGCGCAAGTCGGCGAACCAGCAGCAGGCCGGTCTGATCTACGCCCAGCGCATCGACGAGTCGAACAGCCTGCGCGTGATGACCTACTACGGCCAGCGCGACATCACCCAGTACCTCTCCATTCCCAAGGCCACTCAGGTGTCCCAGCCGGGCAACTCCGGCGGCGTGGTGGATCTCACCAGCCAGTACGGTGGTGGCGATGCGCGCTGGACCTGGAGCAACACCCTGGCAGGGCGTCCGTTCGAGATAGCCACGGGCATCGCCTACGACAACCAGCACCAGCATCGCCTTGGCTACAACAATTTCGAGGGGGACACCCTCGGTGTTCGCGGCGACCTGCGCCGCGACGAGATCGACCGTGTGTTCGACTTCGACCAGTACGCCCAAGCGACATGGCGCGTGGCGGAGGACTGGACGCTCATGGGAGGCGTACGGCACAGCGACGTGCACTTCAGCTCGACAGACCGCTACATCGTGGCGGGGAATCCCGATGACAGCGGCACGCAGTCGTACAGTGCCACCACGCCTGTCTTCGGCGTGCTCTGGCGCGCGGCGTCCTGGGCGCACGTGTACGCCAACTGGGGCCGTGGATTCGAAACGCCGACGTTCTCTGAAATCGGCTACCGCGCCGACAATGGGCCGGGCCTCGCGTTCAACCTGCAGCCCTCGCGGTCGCATAACGAGGAGGTGGGCATCAAGCTGCAACCCTCCGACAAGACACAGGCGGGCATCGCCTTGTTCCGTGCGGACAGCGATAACGAACTGGCGGTGGCGACCAATATCGGAGGCAGGACGACTTACCAGAACATCGCGCGGTCACGTCGCCAGGGCATCGAAGCGTCCTTCAACACCGAACTCGCCCGCGATGTCCATTTCGTTGCGTCGTATACGCACCTCCAGGCCAGCTTCCGCACGCCGTTCCTCACCTGCGTGTCCACCGGCTGCGGCGCGCCCGACACGCCGGTTCCCGCCGGCACACGCATCCCGGGCGCACCGCGCTCCACCGGCTACGCCGCACTGAAGTACGGCGGCGATCGTGGCTTGCAGGGCACCTTCGACGTGCAGACGATGGGATCGACGTCAGTCAACGACCTCGGCACGGAGTCCGCGCCGGGCTATGCCTTGTTCGGTCTCTCCGGTGGTTATGTATTCGACCAGGGCCCGTGGCGCGTGAACACCTTCGCCCGCGTGGACAACCTTGCCGATCGGCACGTGATCGGCTCGGTCATCGTCAACGACGGCAACGGCCGCTATTACGAACCGGCTCCCGGCCGAAGCTTTCTGGTCGGCGTGGACCTGACCTGGCGATGATTCCCGGTCAGCCGGAGATGGCGAGACGTTCGGAACGGTAGAGCATGGCGGCGCCCCACACCGCCAACACCGCCGCCACGAAGCCGCCGGCCAGGCAGAAGCCCAGCTGCCAGCCCGGCACGCCATCGCCGCGCAACAACTGCACGATGCCGAGGTTCTGGGCAAGCAGTGGAACCGTATACATCCACGGCTCGGCACGCACGGGAATCACCGAGAGCAGCACGCTCGGCAGGATCGGGATGATCATCAGGATCGACAGATACGTCTGCGCTTCGCGATAGCTCTTGGCGAAGGCCGAGACCAGCGACTGCAACGCGGCCAGCAGCAGGATCAGCGGCAGCATCAGCACGATGACCTGACCGCTGAAACGCCAGCCCAGATCCAGCGCGATGCCGAGCTTCTCGGTCGGAATGAACCACGGTGCCGTCATGAAGGCGCCGACGGTAAGCAGCAGGCTGACCAGCGAGAACGTGCAGATCGCCGCGAGTTTGCCGGCAAGGATTTTCCAGCGTGCGACCGGATTGACGAACAAGGGCTCCAGCGATTGCCGCTCGCGCTCGCCCGCCGTCAGGTCGATGGCGAGGTACATGCCGCCGAGGAACACGGTGAGCACGAAGAAGTACGGCAGGAAGGAGAACATCAGTCCCGAGCGAGACTGCGAGGTGGCCTGGTCGCGATCGGCCACCTGCACCGGCCACGCCGTGGAAGGCGACAGCCCGCGTGCGATCAGGCGCATGGCACCCTCGCGCCGACCGTAGCTCTCGACGACACCGCGCACGCGCATCACAGGCGTGGAGGCGTCCCGTCGCGACGAGTCGTAGATCAACTCCACCTGTACCGTCTGACCCTTGTTCCAGGCCTTCGCGTAATCAGGCGAGATGCGTACGACGATGTCGGTGCGCTGTTCGCGGATGGCGTTCTCGGGATCGGCCAGCGCCGGCTGTGCGTCGATGCCTGCACTCTTCAGCGCCGCCACGAGGTTCGGCGCCAGCTCGGCACCGATCACGGGCACGGCGATGGGGCGATCGGCCTTGGCGATCTCGCGGTTGATCGTCACGTTCATCAGCATGATGAACATGACCGGCCCGAGCAGCGGCCCGGTCACCAGGGCGTTGATGAGCGTGCGACGGTCGCGGAGGTTCTCGCGTACTTCCTTCCAGTAGACGGCGGTGAAGGCGCTCATGCGGCGAGGCCCTCGTCGGTACCGATGATCTTCACGAAGGCATCCTCGAGACTGCTCTCGCCGGTCTGCGCGAGAAGTGCGGCAGGGGTTTCGTCGGCAACGACGCGGCCATGCGCGATCACCACGATGCGATCACAGAGGGCGGCAACCTCCTGCATGATGTGACTGGAGAAAAGCACGCAGCGACCCTCGTCCTTCAACTGCCGCATGAAGCGTCGCATGGCCCGCGTGGCCATGACGTCCAGGCCGTTCGTGGGTTCGTCGAGAAGCACGTTGCGAGGATCGTGGACGAGCGCGCGGGCGATGGCCGTCTTCACCCGCTGGCCCTGCGAGAAGCCTTCGGTGCGGCGGGTGGCGATGTCGCGCATGTCCAGGCCGTCGATCAGGGCTTCGCGGCGTCGCGCCAGCAGCGCCGGCTCCATGCCATGCAGCTTGCCAAAGTAATCGATGTTCTCGGCGGCGGTGAGTCGCTTGTAGAGCCCGCGAGCGTCGGGCAGTACGCCGAGACGACGGCGCACGGCAAGGGCGTCGGTATAGGCGTCGACGCCGTCGACGAGGACCTGGCCGGCGTCGGGCTTCATCAAGGTATAGAGCATCCGCAGCGTCGTGGTCTTGCCGGCGCCATTCGGGCCGAGCAGGCCGGTAATCTCGCCATCGCGCGCGGTGAAGCTCACGCCGTTGACGGCGCGTACGTCACCGAAGGCCTTGTGCAGGTCCCTGACTTCGATCATGGCGTGGCTCCGTTGAATCCGACGAACACCGGCAGCGGTGCGAGACGGTCGAGGCAACGCGCGTCGAGGGACTTCGCGTTGGCGCTGTCGATGAACTGATCGAGCAGGCGCGGCATGCAGCCGCGCGCGACGACGTTGTGTCCCTGCCCCTTGAGGACAAAGTGGCGGCCGTTGGGCAAGCCTTCGAGTACCTGTTCGCCGTAGCGCGATGGTGTGACCGGATCGAACTCACCGGACATCAGCAAGGCCGGCACCGGACTCTTCAAGGGCTGGTGAAAATCCGCCGGACGCTTGCCGTGCGGCCAGACCGAACAGGCGGCGCGGAACGCCTCGATCATGCCGTCACCGAGGATCGTGTCCTTGTCCTGCGGGCGCGACGTGAGCAGGTCCGCGTCTTCGGAACAAATGACCGAGTACTGCATGCCGCCGTCCATGGTGTCGCCCAGGTCACCCGTGAGCAGCYTGGCCTGCCCCAGCAAGGGACCGACGTCGCCATGCGCGGCGGCGTCGATCGAGAGAGGCAGCAGTGCCGCGGTTTCCGGTGAATAGGCAAACATGCGGACGACCGTGGCCAGGGCATGCTCGCTCAGCACGCGTTGCACGGAAGCGTAGTTCTGCGGATCGCGGAAGCTGACCTTGTGCGGATTGGCGCGCAGGGCGTCGCGAAGCTGGAACAGGGTCTGGTAGGGATCACTGAAGCGTGCATGGCAGGCGCTGTCCGCATCGCAGCG
This sequence comes from Luteibacter sp. P4_E6, assembly GCF_056401535.1. Lineage (NCBI taxonomy): Bacteria > Pseudomonadati > Pseudomonadota > Gammaproteobacteria > Lysobacterales > Rhodanobacteraceae > Luteibacter > Luteibacter sp. P4_E6. Next base: position 6,356 of record NZ_JBFUJE010000011.1, read on the forward strand.
AGCGAACTGGGCTTTCAGGGCGGCGTCGAGGTTCACGGCGAAGTCCTCGCCAAGGACAAGCTGGTTCGGCGCAATACCATCGAGGATCAGAGTACGCAGACCCTCGGGATGACGCATGGCGTACTGCTGGGCCACGCGCGTGCCGTAGGACACGCCGAGCAGATCGAACTTCGGCGAGCCGAGCGCGTGGCGTGCCTCTTCGAGATCGGCGACGGCGTCCGTCGTGGTGTAGAAGCGCACGTCGGCACCCGGCGAGAGCTGGTCGAGGCACTGGCGGGTTTCCTTGCGGACCACATCCGCGTCGGAGCCATGCGCCGCCGACGCGCCGTCGGGCGCACCGGGCTCGTCGTCACGACAGCTCAGCGGATGCGAGCCGCCGGTACCGCGCTGGTCGAGCAGGAGCACGTTGCGATGGGCGAGCAGYGGTGCCATGGCCGGCGCGATCGCTGGGTAGCTCTCCGCTGCCGACTGGCCCGGGCCACCTGCGATGAAGGCGACCATGTCGTCCGCCGGCACCTGGGCGCTGCTGCGGATGACGGCAAGGCGCATCTTGAGCTTGCGAGCCTCGGGGTGCTCGCGATCCTCCGGCACGTCGAACGGCGCACACCAGGCGGCCACCGAGGTTCCCGAATGAGGTTGCGCCAGCTCGCAGGGGCGAAGCTCGAGTGAGCCGAGTTTCCACACGCGCGGCGGCGCCGGACGCGTGGCGGCGGGAACGGCGGCGACGGGCTTTTCCGCGCCGTCAGCGACCGGTTTGCGCATGAGCTGCCGGGTGGCGAAAGCCCCCGCGACGATAACGAGAAGGATGGCGATACGTTGCGCGCGTTTCATACCGTCAGGCCTCGGGCGTAAAAATGGATTCGATCGAAAGCGCGAAGAGCGCCGCGATCTTGAAGGCGAGCGGCAGGCTCGGATCGTACTTGCCGGTCTCGATCGCGTTCACCGTCTGCCGGGAAACATCGAGCCTCTCGCCGAGGTCGGCCTGCGACCAGCCCAGCGCGGTACGTAGTTCGCGAACGCTGTTTTTCATCGGCTGCGGTAATGAACCCGGACAGCACATTTGCATATGCCGAAGCAGGCAATCAACACGGGAAGCACCCAGATGGCGATCGCTTCTGCCGGCGGCGCGGCAACGACCTTCGCACTAAGCAGCATGCCGTAGGTAAAGAAACCGAACCCCCCAATGCCCCCAGCCAGGGCAACTGCTTCGAGGTCGATTCGGCGTTCGAACTCGTCCTGGTCGCGGATCACACGAACCATGGCTCGGATGACGAACGCGATCGGGAGTACCGGCAGCAGCGTGACAACCGCACGGGCAGCCGTACCTTCCAGGGTCCTGAGCCACTCCGTCGAGAGGAGGAGAACGATGACGTAAGCAAGCATGGCCGGAAAAAACTCTCGCATATAGCGCCTGTGTACCGGGCGCATGCCAGTCCACCAATCAGTGCGCATGGTGGGCGGCCGGAGCGAGCGCGGCGAGTCGGAAAGCGACGCGGTACGACATGACGAACCTCCAGATGACCAGGCAGCGTGTCAAGCACGCTTGACATCATCCTGGGCCGAACGCCCGGCCATGTCAAGCATCCTTGACACAACGCTAGGCTGATTCGGCATCGCTAAGTCGATACGGCAGCGACCGCCGGAATTCACACGCGTGACGACTTCCGTCCCCCGATCCTTGCAGCCGACGGACACACGTCACAGGAGATCCACCATGAACTTCCGTCTGCTCACCACGTCTGCACTGATCGGCCTCGGCCTTGCGTCGGGCGGCGCCCAGGCCGCGACCGCCACCACCACGTTCAATGTCCGCATCACCATCACCACCGCGTGCGACATCAGCACGACCGCACCCACCGACGTGAACTTCGGCACGCAACCGTCCACGGCGACGAATGTCGACAACCAGGGCGCCCTCAACGTCAATTGCACGCCGAGCTCGCCGTACACGATCTCACTGGACAACGGGCAGAACGGGACAGACGCGAACACCCGGAAGATGAGCAGCGGCACCGCGCAGGTACCCTACCAGCTGTACCGCCTGGCCACGCGCACGGCAGCGGACATCTGGGGCAGCACCACCGGCACCGGTGGCAACATCTACGCCGGCACGGGCACGGGCACGGTCCAGACGGTACCGGTCTACGGTCGCGTCCCCACCACGAACTTCCCGGCGGGTTCGTACGCCGACGTCATCACCGCCACGATCACGTACTGACGGTGTGCCCGTGGCCACGACGCGTGGCAATAGCCTGCGCGCTGGCCGCAGCGTTTCTGCTCGTGCCTCCGGCACCGGCGAGCGGCCTGCAGGTTTCACCGATCGGCCTGCGTCTGGCCAGCACCGCGCAAGCGGACGCACTGTGGCTGACCAATACAGGYAGCGAGCCTGTACACGCACAGGTGCGCGTTTTCCACTGGTCGCAAATCGACGGCAAGGATGTGCTCGAGCCCTCGCGCGATCTTGTCGTGAGCCCGCCCATGGTCACCATCGCTCCGGGCGACCGGCAGATGGTGCGCGTTATCCGGCAGGTGCCTGCGCCCCCGGCAACCGAGGCGTCGTACCGGGTCATCGTCGACGAGCTGCCGATCGATGCGGGCGATCGCCCGGGGCTGAAGTTCATCCTTCGCTACTCCCTACCCGTCTTCCTGGCGCCCGTGGGCGACCCTCCCGTGAAGGTGGCGCTGCAGGCGAGCTGGGACAACGCACCCGACGGCCCGATGTTGCGCGTCAGCAACGCAGGAAACGGCCATGCGCAAATCGCCGACGTTGTATGGCGTGGTGCGGAGGGAAAACACACGGTGCTCCTTGCCGGCCTGGTGGGCTACGCGCTGCCTGGCAGCACCATGAGCTGGCATCTGCCGCAAGGCGCCTCTCCGACGGATGGCGCGATCAAGGCGAGGATCAATGGTGAAACGTCCGAGTCGACGTTGGTCGTGGACCCGGACGGCCGCTAGCCTCCTCGTGCTGGACGCCGCCACCATGCACGCCACAGCGAAGGATGCCGACCCGGTGCCACCGCCGGCGACCGTGCAGCSACGCGTGCGCCTGGTGGGCGAAGAGCTTTACCTCGAGGTGGTGCTCAATGGCAGCGCGACCGAGCGCCTCGTCCACTTCACTCGCCGCGGTGAAGCACTCTGCGCCACGGCCACCGACCTGCGCAGCATCGGCTTCGCTCTTGCCCCGGGTGACGACGAACGTTGCCTGCCCGACATTCCCGGACTTCACTACACCTACGACGTAGGCCAGCAACGCGTCACCGTGGATGCGCCTCTGGACCAGCTCAACCTCCCACGGCAGATCCTCAACAAGGCCGAACGCAGCGCCACGCCGCCCACCAGCGGGACCGGCGTGCTGCTCAATTACGATATTTATGCCGCCGAAGGCGGTGGATTCGGCAACGTCAGCGCCCTGACCGAACTGCGCGCCTTCAGCGACGGCCTCGGCGTATTGAGCAGCACCGAACTGACTCGACGCTACCAGACGCCCGGACAAGGCTGGCAAGGTGACACCGTGCGCCTGGACACGCAGTGGCGGCTCGCGTTTCCCGCGCAGTCGCTGGCCCTGACGATCGGTGACACCTTCACGGGCTATCTCTCCTGGACGCGCGCGACGCGGATCGGCGGTATCGGCTTCGGCACCGATTTCGGGCTGCAGCCGTATCGGGTGACTACGCCGCTGCCGCAGTTCTTCGGCCAGGCCACCGCTCCCTCGGCGGTGGAGCTTTATGTCGACGGCATCCGCCAATACAACGGTCGCGTCCCGGCGGGCCCGTTCCAGCTTACCGCGGTGCCGGGAGTGGATCAGTCCGGCCAGGCCCAGGTGGTCCTTACCGATGCGCTCGGACGCAGCAGCACGGTGACGTTCCCTTTCTATTCCGCGCGCCAGTTGCTCCGCGGTGGCCTGGACGACTGGTCCGTCGAAGTGGGTACCGTGCGCGAGGCATACGGCATCGCGTCGTTCGAATACGGGACCGCGCCGATCGGAAGTGCCACCTGGCGCCACGGCGTGACCGATACCTTGACGCTGGAGACGCATGCCGAAGCAGGTGATGGCCGCGGCACCGCCGGCGTGGGTGCGGTATGGAATCCGGCGGGCGCCACCATTCTCAACGCCTCGATGGCGGGCTCGCGCGGTGGTGGTTCGCAGTACGGTTTTGGCTATGCCTGGACGGGGCGTTATGTGAACGCCTCACTGGACACCGTGCGCAGCGACGCCAGCTATCGTGACGTCGCTTCGAATTATGGTTCACCGCCGCCCCGCACCAGCGACCGTGCACTCATCGGCTTCAACGTACGTGAATCCAGCTTCGGCGCGAACTTCGTTCGACTGCGCTACGCGGGGCAATCCGCCTCGCGCTATGCAGGTTTGTTCGTGCTGCGCAATCTCGGCCGCGGTGTGTCGGTCAATCTCAGCTACAACCAGAACCTGGACGCGTCCAGCGACCGTAGCATCTTCCTCGGCGTCACCATGTCGCTCGACCAGCTCGCCACGTGGAGTGTCTCGGCACAACGCGACCGCGACCAGACCTTCGCGACCGTGGACGCGAGCCGGCCGGTCGACGGTGACGGCGGGTTCGGCTGGCATGTCCAGGGGCGCAGCGGAAGTGACGGCGGTGGCCTCGCCGAACTGGGTTGGCTCGGCAACCGCGGTCAGCTGACGGTGGGCGCGAGCAATGTCGGGCCGTCGTCGTATAGCTACGCGGATGCCAACGGCGCTGTCGTACTGATGGGTGGCCATGCGTTCGCCGCGCGGCGCATCGACGATGCCTTCGCCCTGGTCAGCACCGAGGGTACGCCGGATATTCCCGTGCTGCTCGAGAACCGACGTACGGGAGTCACGGACAGCAACGGGCTGCTTCTGGTGTCCCGCCTCAATGCCTATCAGGACAACCGCCTCGCCATCGATCCGCTCGACCTGCCTGCCGACGATCGCGTGCAGCGCGTCGAGAGCATCGTCGCGCCGTCGGACCGCTCCGGCGTTGTCGTCCGTTTTCCGGTGAAGCGCGTACGAGCGGCCTCGGCGATCCTGGTCGACGAAAACGGCATGCCGTTGCCCGTGGGCTCCGTGGTCAACGCCGACGATGAGCCGCCTGCCTATGTCGGCTATGACGGCATGGTCTACCTCGACAACCTCCACGGAAACACGGATCTTCACGTCAGCCTGCCAGATGGCCACCACTGTGCCGCGTCGCTCACCTACCCGGCCAGCGCACGCAACCTGCCACTGATCGGGCCTTTGGTCTGCCGGACGACGGTGCCATGAAATGGCTGGCGCTCCTGCTCATCACCCTGGCGGYGCTGTGCGGATCGCGACGCGCCGAAGCGACCACGACGTGCACGGTCACCAGTATCACCAACGTGGCGTTCGGCACCGTGGACCCGACGGGAAGCTTCGTCGACACTACCGCCACGCTCAATTACAGCTGCACGTATAACGGCCTGTTGGGTGCCCTCTACGGCACCTACGTCACAGCGTGCGCCAGCCTGGGTGCCGATGACCTTGGCAACCTGTCGCCACGCACGATGATCGACCCCAGTGGCGACCGGATGCAGTACCAGCTCTACAAGGATTCGACGCGCACGACGGCCTGGGGCACGGTCGCCAACGCCACCTACACCGCACGAACCTTCAACATGAGCATCGGCATCCTGTCCAACGGCGCGGCGGTGTCCGGAAACCTGACGATCTATGGCCGCGTACCTGCCATTCAATCGAATCTCTCGCCCGGTAGCTATGCTGCCACCCTGGCCAGTGCACTCACCAGCAATGCGCTGACCTACAGCTACAACGAGGCATTGCTCAGCCTGGGTGTGGCACCGACCACCTGCCAAGCCGGCGGCACGGGTGGTCCGATCACCGTGACCGCACCTTCGGTGGGCATCACAGCGTCCGTCTCGGCGAAGTGCACCGTGGGCACGGCGACCGACCTGGATTTTGGCAGCGTGTCCGGATTGCTGAAGACGGCCACCGACAAGACCTCCCTGGTGCGCATGACCTGCACCAACCGTGCGGCGTATCAGGTCGGTCTCGACAATGGACAGAATGCCCTCGGTACCACGCGGCGAATGTCATCCGGAAGCGGTTTCGTGACATATGACCTCTATCGTGACTCCCAGCGCACACTGCATTGGGGAAGCACGCTGAACACCGACACGGCAACCGGCACCGGCTCAGGCAGTGAGCAGACCATGACGGTGTACGGCCGGGTTCCGGCACAGGCCGCCGCCAGGGCGGCCATCTACAGCGACATCATCATGGTGACCGTCACGTACTGACCGGCCACTACGGTCGTCCCGGTTCTCAGAACGGGTAGATCACGCCGGCGCGGGCGCTCATGCCGGACTCGCCACCGTGGCCGACCCGCGCACGCGCGGTGACATCGACATACGCCGTGAGGTCATGGCGAAACTGCCATGCCGCACCCGCCGCGAGTTCAGTGGCTCTTCCCGCGCTGCCCGTGGCCAGCCGGACGCCCGAGACATCGACCGACTCTCCCGAACCGCGTGTGATGACGTAGCGGGTGTCGATGTACGGCGACCAGGCGGCGAGCACGTCGCCCCTGGGTTCAAACCGCACGGAGGCTCGCGCGCCGCTGCGCAGGGTCACGCGGCTGGGTGAACCCGGCCGTACGAGCAGGCCATCGCGATCCGTGGCACTGGCGAAGCGGAGACGTTGCCAGAGCAGGGAAGCCGCAGGCTCGAGTACCAGGCGCTCGACCGGATGCCAACGGAAGCCACTGCCGATCGACGCGTCATTGGCGTTGGCACGAAACCGTCCTAGTACCTCGCCACGCAGGGGCGTGTTCACATCGATGCGATGATGCGTATACCCGTATGACGCAGTGGCGTGCCAACCACTTTCGGTATCCAGCACGTAAGTGGCCGCCATACCGCGCGCGTTGGCCCTCGCGCGACTCACGCCATCGACGTCACGTGGTGCGATGCGCATCGACCCCGCGGTAAGGCCCAGCCCTGCACGCATCGTCATGGCACCCGACGACCATGCGAGCACGTCGCCGGCTATCTGCAGGCCACGATCCGATCGCACGTAGTCGGTGGCGTAGCGCTGGAACGGCAGGGTGCTTCGGTAGGCTGCATGACCACCGAACGAACGAACGCGCCATGCCGGATCTCGCGGCGCGGCCGGGTCGTCCGGACGCCAGGCATCCATGGACGCGCGTCCGTAGCCGAAGAGCGCATGGGCAAGCACGAGATAGGCAGGTCCCTGGGGCACCAGTCGTGCCCGCGTGGCGGCACCGCGCATGGAAGTTTCGTCGTTTACCGGGTTGCCGAATGCATCGATACGGTTGCTCTGCAACCGATAGTCCCAGTGGTCGTTGCCCTCGCCGACGACCAGGCGCTGCCGTGCATCGGACGAGCCCGGTGCATAGGCAACGAGGCCGTATTGCCAGGGACCGGCGGCCACATACCCACCCGCAAGCTGGAAGGAATCCGTGCCGGCCTGCCCACCGACCTGCACAACACTGATCCCGTCACCGGCGTGCGGTTCGCGCGACAGCGGCGACGTATCCGCACCGGCACCCCCCGCGTTGACGATATGCAGAGTCGTGGATCCCGTGGCGTCTCCGGAGACCAGTAGCCGGTCGGCGAGTTGGCCGGCTGCGCCGCCGACATCCAGCCGGGCCCGCAAGGTCACGCTACCTCCGTTGCCGGGGTTGGCGAACGTGCCGACATGCAGGCTGCTCGCTGGCGAGGCCTCGTCGAAGGCGATCCGTCCATACCCGAGCAAGGCCAGGTGTTGCACCGAACTGTCGCCCGTCGCTTTCCAGGAGCCATCGGCGACAGTGAGTTCGGCAACGCGCTCGCCCCTGCCAATCCACGACGAATTGGCCAGCCTCACACGTAGCGGGCCGCTTCCCGTGCTGACGATGTCACCGTGCACATGGCTGTTCTCGGCGGAGAAGGTCAGCAGCTGATCCGCGTTCTCGATGCGACCGGCGATCTGCGCACCGCCGCTCACGGTAACGGCGACATCGCCTGGATCCCCATGCACGGCACGGATAGCGTGACCTGCGCCACGCACTTCGCCACCGTCGACGGTCACCGTGCCACCCGCGAGGGCGATGGCGGAGGCGCCAACGCCTTGGGCGATGATCCGCGTGTCGCCCACGGCGAGTATCGACGTGGCACCCCGGATCGATACCGTGTCCACGGCAGGCTGTTCTGTCAGCAGGGAACTGTGGGTCAGTGCGACGTTTGCGCCACCACTGATGGCGATGGCCTCCGCCACCTCGAACGCCTTACCCGCGCCGCCGCGTTTCCCCGCGTGGACGATGGAAAGTCCCGAGCCGACAATACGAGTATCCGTTCCCGCGGCGAGAACCCCGATCGCGTTCTCACCATCGACGCGCAACCTCACGCTATTCGCGGTGACCCGGCTACCCGAACGCGATGAGATCCCGATGCTATCCGCCGCGCTCATGGTCAGCGCTACATTTTGAAGGGTGATCCTGGAGATATCCTGGGCATGGACGCCGATGGATCGTGTGCCGCTACCAACCATGCGGCTGTCACCGACGAACGCACTTGCCTCGCCGAAAGCCAGCAGCCCATACGCATGGCGCGCGGCGTTGCCCGAGCTGTGATTGATGATATCCACGTCGTACGCGTCGAACGATGCGCGTCGCCTGACCTCGACGGCGCGGCCGACGCCGGGTCCGTCGATGGTGATCCTGTCGCCAGGGTCCAGCGAAAAGGCCTCACCGTCGTTTACGACGACGCTGTGGGGATAGTGGGTGCCCCGCGCCGGGACGACCAGCGCACCGAACAATGCCAGGGCGAGCGCGCTGCGCCCATACGAATACACGGCCATGATGCCTTCCTCGTTTTGTCGATGAGGAAAGCAACTTAGTTATCGGCGCACACCGCGTATGTCGGGAGCTGTCGCTCCGTGAGTCAGCCGTCGCCGCGGCGCCATTCGCCACGCTTGGGCTTGCCGACAGGCTTCGGACCGGCCTTCCGTTTCAGGCGTGCTTCCAGCGTGGCGGCCTGCTCTTCGCGTTCGTCGTGCAGCTTGAGATAGTTGCGCCAGCGTTGCGGCGAGAGCTCACCCGAGGCAAGCGCAGCCTGGATCGCGCAGCCCGGTTCGTTGCTGTGTCCACAATCGCCGAATCGACACTGCGACGACAGGGTTTCGATGTCGGCGAACAGGTCCAGGTTCTCTTCGCCGGTAAGTTTCAGCTCGCGCATTCCCGGCGTATCGATCAGGCAACCACCCGTTGGGAGACTGAGCAGTGCGCGGTGGGTCGTCGTGTGCCTGCCGCGGCTATCGTGCGAGCGCACGGCGGCGGTGGCCATGCGGTCATAGCCCAGCAGCGTATTGGTCAGCGTCGACTTGCCTGCGCCCGACGAACCCACCAGCACGGCACTGGATCCGGGGCCGAGATAGGCACTCAGAAGGGCCACGGTGCTAGGGTCTTTCGCGTTGATCGCATGCACCGCCGCATCATCGGGGAGCCGTTCGCGCAGGGCAGTGACGGCACCCTCGACGTCCACCTCGGTGTCGGCCTTGGTCAGCAAGACGACGGGACGTGCGCCGGAGCCTTCGACCAGCGTGAGGTAGCGTTCGATGCGCGACGGATTGAAATCGCCGTCGAGACCGGTGATCACCAGCACGTAGTCGATATTGGTCGCGATGATCTGGCGCTCGTAGCGCTCGCCGGCCGCCGCACGCGTCAGGACGGACCGCCGCGGCAGGATCTCTTCGATCACCGGATGATTGGCATGGTCGAGCAGGACGAAGTCGCCCACCGACGGTCGCAGCGAGGGATCGAGGCCACGCTTGAGGAAGTGCCCGGCAGGCTGTGCATTGAACGCCACCGAGCCGTCGTGAACTTCGTAGCCGGCACGATGCTGCGCCACGACGCGTGCGAGGCGGCGTGGATCGTCGGGCAGGGCGGGGTCGCGCCAGCCGATATGGCGCAGGCGCGCCAGGTCCGATGAGTCGGTCATAGTCGTGATTATGCCCGCTTCCGACCCTGTTTCCGCCTCGCGAGCCCGTTCGTACGCTGTTAGGATCGGACGACGACCGCCGGGAACGCGCCCGGCGGCAAGCACCGGAAGTCCTGCACGTGTCCTCGATCAAGCCCAGCGCGCACCTGGCGGAAGTGCGCTATGAAATCCGCGGCGCCCTCACCCGGCGTGCCCGCGACATGGAAGCGGCCGGCCAGCCGATCATCAAGCTCAACATCGGCAACCCTGGCCGCTACGGCTTTGCCACCCCGCCCCATCTCCGCGAAGCGATAGGCGCCCATCTGACCGATAGCGAAGCCTATGGTCACGAACAGGGCCTGGAAGAGGCCCGCGAGGCCATCGTGGCCCAGCAGAAGGCCCGCGGATCGGTCGGCATCGATGTCGAGCGTGTCTTCATCGGCAACGGCGTGAGCGAGCTCATCGACATATCCCTGCGCGCCCTGCTCCAGCCAGGCGACGAGGTGTTACTGCCCAGCCCGGACTATCCGCTCTGGAGCGCCGCGACCATCCTCAACGATGGCAGCCCGCGCTACTACCGCTGCCTTGCCGAGCATGATCACCTGCCCGACCCCGACGAGATCGAATCCCTGATCGGCCCGCGCACGCGCGCCCTGGTGCTGATCAACCCGAACAACCCCACGGGCGCGGTCTACCCGAAGGCCCTCCTCGAACGCATCGTCGAAGTCGCCCGGCGCCATGGGCTGCTGTTGCTTTGTGACGAGATCTACGACGAGATCCTCTACGACGACACCCCGTTCCAGCCGCTGGCGGCGATTGCCGGTGACCATCCCTGCGTGAGCTTCGGCGGACTGTCGAAGGTGCACCGTGCCTGCGGCTATCGCGTCGGCTGGATGAGTCTCTCCGGTGACCCGCGTCGCACCGCCGAGTACCGGGATGCCCTCCAGCTGCTCGCCGCCCTGCGCCTGTGCGCCAACGTGACAGCGCAGTGGGCCGTGCGCCCGGCCTTGCTCGACGCGCCGACGATCGGTGCCCTGACCTCGCCCGGCGGCCGTCTGTACCAGGCGCGACAGACGGTGCTCGACCATGTCGCTGCCAGCCCGTTCCTCGACGTGGTCGCCCCGGGCGGTGCCATCTATGCTTTTCCGCAGATCCGCGCGGATGCGATCGCCCATTTCGACGACACCGCCTTCGCGCTCCGCCTGCTCGAGGAAGAGAGCGTGCTGGTCGTACCAGGCACCAGCTTCAACCTCTCGGCGAGCCGTCATCTGCGACTCACCCTGCTGCCCGAGCCGGCCCAGCTGGCCGAGGTGTTCGTGCGCATGGACCGCGTGCTCGGCCGTATGGCAGACGAAGCCACGCCCGCGGCCAGCGCGGTCGCCTGAGCCGTGACCGAAGCGACCTTTCTCGCCCTCGGCGATTCGTACACCATCGGCGAAGGCGTGCCTGTCCAGGGACGATGGCCGGTGCAACTGGTCGCGCGCCTGCGCGAGCGTGGCGTCATGGTCGGCGATCCGCGCATCATCGCCACCACGGGCTGGACGACCGATGAGTTGTCGATCGCGATGGACGAGGCCGCCCTTCGCGGCAGCGTCGGCCTGGTGACCCTGCTGATCGGGGTGAACAACCAATACCGCGGCCGCTCCGCCAGCGAGTACCGCGAACAATTCCTCACCCTGCTTCATCGCGCTATCGCGCTGGCCGGCGATTCGCGCCGGGTGATCGTGGTGTCGATTCCCGACTGGGGCGTCACCGCCTTTGCCGAAGGCCGGGATCGCGCGGCGATCGCCAGCGACATCGACACCTTCAACGCCATCGCGCATGACGAGACCATTCGCGCCCATGCGCGATGGGCGGACGTAACGCCGGCCTCCCGGGCGGCGGGTGCGACGCCCGGGATGCTGGTGGAGGATGGGCTGCACCCGTCGGCCGCGCAGTACGCGACGTGGGTCGATGTGATTTTGCCGGAGGCCCAGGCGGCGTTGCGGGAGCTTCATCGCTGATCGCCGATGAATCGGCTCCCACACAAATCCGGCGCGACCCGACCCCTGTGGGACCCCGATTCACTAGTGGGAGCCGCTTCAGCGGCGATGCTCTACCGCAACACACCTGAAACACCCCCGCCACGCCGCGGTTACCTGCCAGGTCGAGACTGATGTCCCGGGACAACCCGGGAAACCGACGTCATGGCCAAGCTCTCCTGCCGCAGCGCCTTCATCTCCGACGTGCATCTGGGCACGCCGGACTGCAAGGCAGCCTATCTCCTGGACTTCCTCAAGAATCTCGATTGCGAGCAGCTGTACCTGGTCGGCGACATCGTCGATCTGGAAGCGCTGGCCAAGCGCCACTGGTGGCATCCCGACCATAGCGCGGTCATCGCCGAGCTCGTCGCCATCGCCGCGAAGGGCACGAAGGTGATCTACCTGCCGGGCAACCACGATTTCCAGATGCGCGGTCTCGCCGGCTCGACCATCGCGGGTATACGCGTGGAACTCGACGCGGTGCACGAGGGCGCCGATGGCCGCCGTTACCGGGTGAGCCACGGTGACGAGTACGACCCCGAGCATATCGGTCGCAGCTGGATCGCCTGGCTGGGCGACAACCTGCATCGTTTCATCTGCTGGGCGAACCGTCGTGTGCACGCGGTGCGCAAGCGCCTCGAGCTACCGTACATGCCCCTGTCGATCATCCTGAAGTCGCACGTCGGCGCCGCCCTCGCCTACATCCGGGACTATGAGCAGCGGGTGGCCTCCRACGCCCGCGAGCGAGGCTTCGACGGGCACATCTGCGGCCACATCCATTTCGGCCATATTCGGTCGCTGGACGGCATCCTCTACATGAACGACGGTGACTGGGTGGAGCATTGCACCGCCCTCGTCGAGGATGCCACCGGGGCGATGGAGCTCATCCACTGGACTGAGCGCCGCACCCACCTGGGTCGCGCCAGCCGTGAGACCGTGCTGCCCTCGCCCGAGGCCGTCCTCGGCTTCGCTCCGCTGGTCGATTGCCGGGCCGATCTCACGGAATTGACCACGGAAGTGTCACTAGCGGGTTGAAACGGACTCGAAGGGGGCCCATGTGCCACGGATGCCGGTAAAATGGCCCCCTCTCTTTCCGCGGTGACCCCATGGCCCTYGATACACCCACCCGCGAGCGCATCGAAACCCTCCTCGCCGAGCACCAGGTGGTGCTCTTCATGAAGGGCACGCGCCAGCAGCCGATGTGCGGCTTCTCGGCCGCGGCGACGAACACGCTCAACGACATCATCCCGACCTACCACACCGTCAACGTGCTGGAAGATCCGGAAATCCGCGAGGGCATCAAGGAATACGGCCAGTGGCCGACCATTCCGCAGCTCTACGTGAAGGGCGAGCTGGTCGGTGGTTCGGACATCATCCGCCAGATGTACACCAGCGGTGAGCTCTACACCCTGTTCGGCGCCAGCGCGCCGGACCGCACGCCGCCGGAAATCACCATCACCGAGAAGGCGGCCGAAGCCATCCGTGGTGGCATGGCCAATGCCCAGGGCATGGCGCTGCATCTGGAAATCGGTCCGGACCACAGCGCGGGCTTCCAGCTCGCCCCGGCGGGTGATTTCGACATCGTCGTGGTCGCCAACGGTATCGAAGTCCACTTCGATCCGGGCAGTGCCGCGCGCGCCAAGGGCGTCGTCATCGACTGGGTCACCACGGTCCAGGGCGAAGGCCTCAGCCTGAAGTTTCCCGGCGCTGTCGAGATTGGCACGCTCAACGTCCACCAGCTGAAGGACCGCCTCGCCGCCGGGGACATCACCCTCGTCGACGTGCGTCCGGCCCACGCCCGCGCCATGGCCGCACCGCTCGCCGGCGCGCGCATCCTCGAAGAGGAAGGCTACGAGGCGCTGGCCCAGCTGCCGAAGGATGCGCCGATCGCCTTCATCTGCCACCACGGCGTTTCCAGCCGCGCTGCCGCCGAGCGCTTCGCCGCGCACGGCTTCACGCAGCTGTTCAATGTCGAAGGCGGCATGGACGCATGGTCCCGCGAAGTGGATCCGACCGTCCCGCGTTACTGATACCGCTTTATGTAGGAGCCGATTCATCGGCGATAACCAGGTTGCCTCAACCCATCACCGGCATAGCCGGCTSCCACACAACGCTCAGGCTTCCAATCAGCTCGACAAGACGGCGCCTTCGGGCGCCGTCTTCGTTTGTGCGTCACGCCAACGCAGGAAGGGCCGTTCCACCGCGTAGTGCAGGACCGCACCACCTGCCAGCGTCGCCACGACATAGATCGCGAAGCGCAGCAGGCCGTCGTCCGCCAGCCGGCCAACGAGCCCTGCCTGGACGAGCATGAAGACGCCCTTATGGCTCAGATACAAACTGTACGAGACCGATGCCAGCCAGCCCGCACCGGGAATCCTCAAGCGTGCAAACCACGTGGTCCCGGTGCCGGCGGCGACGAAGGCCATCATCGCCAACGCGACCAGCGGGTACCCGACGACGCAGGGCCAGAAGTCGGCACGTGCCGCGTCAAAAAGCATGATGGCGGCGGCGAGCAGCGCGATGCCCAGCGCCAGCAGCAGGTTCACGCGCGCGTGGGCCCAGGCGAACCATGTAGGCCGGTAGACACCGCAGGCAGCCAGCGCGACGCCGGCGACCAGGCCATCAAGGCGCGCCCAGGTCGGGTAGTAGAGATAGCGCAGGTATCGCAGGCCGCGATCGTCCGCCGCGCCACCCACGCTGCTTCCGGCAGGCCCGACGAAATGTGTCCAGAGCCACGCACGCAGCAGCATGCCGCCGACGACCACGATGGCGGCGACCACGGCGAATTTCCACGCGGCTGGCTTGCGCGTCAGCGCGTAGGCGAGGAACGGAAACACCAGGTAGAAATGCTCTTCGACGCAGAGCGACCACACATGCGAGAACGCGTAGTTGTCGTCGTTGTTGTACTGAAGGTTGAAGGTGAAGGTGAGGAACTGCCACAGCGGCTGCATGCCCTTGGTTTCGGGCCACGCCGGCCAGAGTTCGTACAGTGCGAGCACGACGAAGAACGCGGGAAGGATGCGAACGAAACGGCGCTTGTAGAAGGCCGGGAAATCGAGCGTCCCGGTCCGTTGCAAGGCCTTGAACACCTGCGTCCCGATCAGGTAACCGCTGAGCACGAAGAACAGGTCCACGCCCATCCAGCCGGACCATTGAAACAACCCGTAGCCTTCACCCAGGCCGCCGATCAGGTAGCTGTGGAAAAGGATGACCCACGCGATGGCGGCGGCACGAAGGGTGTCGAGTCCGGCAAGGCGGGACATGGGCGTTCCTTTGCATGGTTCATGGTGAATATGCGCGATAGCGGAGCGCGGCGTGGGGCGGGAAAGTGGCAATTCGAAGGCGCGGCGCCATGGCGACTGACGAGGCTACGAGYGCTCCTGATGAAGCGCGGCGAGCAAGGCGTCGATATAGGTGCGGCTCGCACGCAGGGTCGTACCGTCGCGCAGCCGAAGTACAGCATCACGATTGGGCCGGGGCTGGAACTCCGCCACCTGGTCCACGCGGACGATGGCCGATCGATGCACGCGCAGGAAGCGCGACGGATCGAGCTTGCGCGACAGGGTGGTCAGGGTTTCGCGCAGGAGGTGGCGCTGCCCGTTCACGTGCAACGCGGCGTAGTCCCCATCGGCTTCGATCCAGATGATGTCCACCGCCTCGACGAAGCTTAACCGTGCGCCGATGCGGATGCCGAAGCGTTCCGGCCAGTGGCTCGTCGTCGCACGCCCGAGTTGCCGGCGCGCGCGATCGATCGATTCAGCGAAGCGTTCGTCATCGATCGGTTTCAGCAGGTAGTCGATCGCGTTCAGTTCAAAGGCGCGCAAGGCGAAGCTGTCGTGAGCGGTAAGCAGAATGGCTAAAGGGCGCTCAGTGGCGGGGATCGCGGCCAGTGCGTCGAGCCCGCTCAAACCGGGCATCTGAACGTCAACGAAGGCTACATCGACCGCATCCTTACGCAACGCTGCCAGCGCGTGACCATCGCGGCATTCGGCCACGACGGTGACGTCCGGCTCGGCGCGCAGACGCGCGAGCACGCCGCTTCGCGCCAGAGGTTCATCGTCGACCACGGCCACGCGAATCATTCCGCCACCTTCGGCTGCGACGACAACCGCCAGGGCAATTCAACCGTCACGCGCCATTGCGCGCCGACAGGACCCGCTTCGAACCCGTGTGCATTCGGATGCAAGGCATTGAGACGGGCGCGTACGTTGGCTAGGCCAACGCCGTGCCCGTCGCTCGCGACCCCGTCGAGCCTGTCGTTCTCCACCTGAACGCGCAGGATGTCGGCTTCACGCTGCACGCGGATCGACACCGTGCCTCCCTCCCCGCGCGGCGCGATGCCATGGCGGATCGCGTTCTCGACCAGCGGCTGGAGCAGAAGGTGCGGCACCAGCGCATCGAGTGCGCCGGGTCCGGTATGAATGTCAATGCGCAGGCGGTCGCCCAGCCTCGCCTTCTCGATGTCCAGATAGGCGGAGGTGAACACCACCTCGTCACCGACGGTTACTTCGTGCCCATGCGTTTCTTCGAGCGTGGTGCGAAGGAAATCGCCGAGACGGGCGATCATGCGGCTGGCGTCGCGCTTGCGATCGTCGTTGACCAGCGCGGAGATGGCGTTGAGCGTGTTGAACAGGAAATGCGGCTGCAGCTGGTACTTCAGCGCACGCAGTTCGGCGTCGCGTGTCGCCTGCGCGGCGAGTACGAGGCGCTCGCCCTCGGCGCGCAACGCGGCACGATGCAACACCATCGCCTGCAAACCGCAGAACGCGATGAGGGCCAGCCAGCAACCGTCGAGACCGCCAAAGATCCACACCCAGGTGACCTTCGCGCGCATCTCCGCGCTGGCCAGGTTCTCCAGCGCGATCACCGCGTTGAGCACGGACATGGCATAGCTCACCGGGAGCAGCACCGCCGCCATCGTCCACCAGCTGGCGCCACGCCGCCACAGCACACGCTGTATCCAGCCCAGCGGCACGATCCAGGCAAGATACGACAAGGTGTAGAACAGGCGGAACGCCAGCGCCTTCGGGTCGGTGACCGACGAGGGAAAACCCATGATCACCATGCAGCCGAAAATCGGCAGGCCTGCGATCCAGGCCATGCCCGGCGATACCGTGACGTTCCGATCTTCCTGCATGACTACCCTTCCCCGACTGCCGCCGATTGTATCGGTCAGAAGTTGGAGGAGTAGAGCATGGCGGCGATCTTCCAGCCGTTGTCGGTGCGGACCAGCTGCCAGGTCTCCGCGCCATGGTTACCGACTTTGCCGTCCATCAGGAACTCGAAATCGAAATAGACCGATGCCACCGAACCGTCTGTTTCGATGCGTACGTTGTGGAACCGTTCCTCGACGCTGCCCTTGGCCTTGCCGACGAAATCGGTGAACTCCTGCCAGCTGCCCGCCTTGTAGCGGGTTACCTCGGGGTGCTTGGCCTTGACGTTGGTGAAGGAGGGTTCGCCCAGGGTGGTGATCCACGCCTTGCTCTCCGGCAGGAAGAGGTCGCCGAGGGCTTTGGCGTCCTTGGCCTTGAGTGATACCTGGAAGCTGTCGACCACCTGCTGGACCTGCGCCTTGGGCGACTCGTCGGCAAGGCAAGGCGCGGCGATGAAAAGCAGGAGGACGGCGACGGGGAGCGCGTTGCGCATGCGGGAGACCTCAGTGGGTGGGTATCCCGAGAGGACCAATAAAAACGCCCTGCCGCAAGGGAACTCGCGGCAGGGCGTTCCGTTACTGCGATGAGCCGGTTACAGGCAGGCGTTGAGGCCGTCAAAGACAGTCTTGCGGGTCATCGGGAGTTTCACCTCCAGCGGTTCCTTCGACGACATCAGCGCCTCGTAGAACGATTCCACCGGCGTGTCCTTGGCAAGGGCCAGCTTGCACTTGAACAGCTTGGCGTTGACCTGCACGGCCCCGGATTTGCCGTTGATCTGCGTGTAGCTGCCGGCGAAGGTCCACAGGCACTGCTTCATCGTGCCCTTGGTGGAATCGACCGAGCAGCGCAGCTCCATCGGCCGCAGATTGCCGTAGTCGCCTTCGCAGAAAGTGTCGCCGCAGATGGCGCTGAACGCGCCGGAGAGGTGTTCGGTGAGCTTCTCGAAGCGTTCCATGCCGGCTTCCGACGCCGGCCAGTTCATCGCGTCCACATAGCGCTCGGCGGCGGGCACCGGTGCCGGTTTCGGTGCCGTCTCGGTCTGTGCCATGGCGATGGCCGGAATGAACAGCAGAGCGGCAGCAAGGGTGTTACGAAGCATCGTGGTGTCTCCTTGGTTGGGGAGCACACATGACACCGCGTTCGCGCATGGGCGTCTGTCCATCGACGCCCATGCCTTTTCGTAGTCTTACAACCAACGTCCGTAGCGGCGGATGTAGATCGTCTTCATCAGCTGGGTGAGTACGCAGTAGCTCACCAGCGTCACCGCCAGCCACGCGAAGTAGATGCCAGGCAGCGGCACCATGCCGATGCGCGCGCCAAGACCCGAGTAGGGAATCAGCATGCCGATGACCATGATCGCGCCGGTCAGCGCCAACACGGGGGCAGAGGCCACGCTCTGCAGGAACGGCACCCGCCGCGTGCGGATCATGTGCACCACGAGGGTCTGCGAGAGCAGGCCTTCGATGAACCAGCCCGACTGGAACAGCGACTGGTGGGCAACATCGTTGGCACCGAAGTAATGCCACATCAGCCAGAACGTGGTGATGTCGAACACCGAGCTGACCGGTCCGATCCAGACCATGAAGCGACCGATGTCGCCCGCATCCCACTTGCGCGGATGGCGCAGGTATTCCTCGTCCATGCGGTCGAACGGGATCGACAGCTGGGACAGGTCGTACAGCAGGTTCTGCACGAGGATCTGCAACGGCAGCATCGGCAGGAACGGCAGGAAGGCGCTCGCGACAAGCACGCTGAACACGTTGCCGAAGTTCGAGCTGGCAGTCATCTTGATGTACTTCATGATGTTGCCGAAGGTGACGCGACCTTCGATCACACCCTCCTCCAGCACCATCAGGTTCTTCTCGAGCAGGATGATGTCCGCCGACTCCTTGGCGATATCCGTCGCGGTATCGACCGAAATGCCGACATCCGCTTCGCGTAGCGCCGGCGCATCGTTGATGCCGTCACCAAGGAAGCCGACGGTGTGACCGCGACGCTGCAGCGCCTTGACCACGCGCGCCTTCTGCACCGGTGACATCTTGGCGAAGACCGTGGTCTTCTCGACCATCGCATCGAGCGCGTCGTCGTCGAGCTGCTCGATATCGCGACCCAGGGCGGACGCCGTGACATCGAGGCCGACTTCGGTGCAGATCTTCCGTGTCACGGCTTCGTTGTCGCCGGTGATGACCTTCACCGCGACGCCGTGGTGATTGAGTGCCCGGATGGCCGTGGCAGCCGAGTCCTTCGGCGGATCGAGGAAGGCCAGGCAGCCGACCGCGGTCAGGCCGGTTTCGTCGGCCACGCCATAGGCCCGCTCGCCGGCGGGATCGCGACGAATCGCCACGATGAGCACACGCAGGCCGTCTTCGTTGAGCTCGTTCGTCATGGCGCGGATCTCGGCGCGCTTCTCCGACGTCATGGGCTCAACGACATCGCCGATGCGTGCCTCGCTGCAGATCTGCAGCATCTCCTCGACCGCACCCTTGCAGACGAGCAGCTGTTCGCCGCGCCCGTCCGAGACCACCACCGACATGCGCCGGCGCTGGAAGTCGAACGGAATCTCGTCGACTACATGGAAGCGCGAGGCGATCGGCTCGAGGTCGCGGTGCGTGAGCACCGCCTTGTCCATCAGGTTGCGCAGACCGGTCTGGAAACGGCTATTGAGGTACCCGTATTCCAGCGCGTCGTCGGAGTCGTCGCCGTTGAGATCCACATGGCGCTCGAGCACGATCTTGTCCAGCGTGAGCGTGCCGGTCTTGTCCGTGCACAGCACGTCCATCGCGCCGAAGTTCTGAATGGCGTTGAGGCGCTTGACCACCACCTTGCGCTTCGACATGGCGATGGCGCCCTTGCCCAGATTCGCGGTGACGATCAGCGGGAGCATCTCCGGCGTCAGGCCCACGGCGACCGAGAGGCCGAACATGAAGGCCTCGACCCAGTCGTGCTTATCGAAGCCRTTGATCAGGAAAACCACCGGCACCATCACCGCCATGAAGCGGATCAGCAGCCAGCTGACCGAGGAAATACCCCGGTCGAAGCTGGTCTGCACGCGCTCGCCCGAGAGGGTGTGCGCGAGAGAGCCGAGGTAGGTGCGCGCGCCGGTGGCCAGCACGACCGCCGTCGCCGTGCCGGAAACCACGTTGGTGCCCATGTAGCAGACGGTCGGCAGGTCCAGCGGGCCGTCGGCGGAACCCGCGCCGGTCGTGGCGTTCGGCGCGGCCTTCTCTACCGGCAGGGATTCACCGGTAAGGATCGCCTGGCTGATGAACAGGTCTTTGGCCGCGAGCAGGCGCAGGTCGGCCGGCACCATGTCGCCGGCGCCCAGATGGACGATATCGCCCACCACCAATTCCTCGACCGGCACCTCAATGCGCTCGGCGTGGCCGTCCTCGGCGCGGCGGGTCACGGTGGAGGTGTTGCGCACCATGGCCTTGAGCTTCTCGGCGGCCCGCGACGAGCGGAACTCCTGGGTGAAGGAGAGGAGGACGCTGATACCGACCATCACGGCGATGATCACCGGGCCCGTGAGGTCATCGGAATCGGTGACCAGCTGGACCACGGCGAGCACCAGCAGCACGATGATGAACGGGTTGCGGAAGGCGTGCAGCAGCTGGATCGACCAGTGCGGCGGCTTCTCGTGGCCTACTTCGTTGATGCCGTCGCGGTCCAGCCGCTCGGCGATGGCCGCCTCGTCCAGGCCGTCCAGTCGAGCCTCCAGCGAACGCAGCAGCTCATCGGCCGGACGGTAGGCGTCGGCACTGGCGTTGGTGAAGGCTTTGGCGGCGACGGCCGCCTGCGAGATGTGCTTCTTCATGGCTCACTGCCTTTCCGGACGACGTCTCCGGGCGGGCGCGAGCGGCTCTCAGCTGGCAGCTGAAGGCGTACGCGCCGGCGCGCAGCCGACGTTCGGTTTCCGGGTAATCGTGACGGCGGACGGCGAAAGCCGCGCCGTAGAGTCTATGTCGCTGTTCATGCCTGCGGCAGTTTGCCGCCAGCCTGTTTCAGATTGCTTTCAGTGGCGTCGAGCKAGCGCGGAACAGTGATCGTGCGCTTGGCCGGGGAGGCCTCGGTGGCACGACGACGGGCGAGAGCGAAAGCGAGACGGCGGCCGAACATGCGCGGACCGGTCTTTTCGAGTTGGATGTACATGGCTCAATCCTCGAATAACGGAAGCTCGCGAGCTTCCGACGAGGAGAGCCGGACTTTCCCTAGCGGAGGAAAGCGCCGACAGACCGGGTGCGGTCGCCGCGGGCGATGAGTTTTGCCAGCGCCGGGCTCCGATGCGAGCGGAAGCCGGCGCGTCGACTAGGGTAGACGTCCATAAGCCTGGGTAAACTAAGAAGGGTGCCACCGCGCGAGAAGTGCTGAGCGGTAGCCCGGGAATTGTCGCGCCGCAGCGAGGATCGGTCAAGCGTTCCCGCGCTCTTTGTAGGAGCCGATTCATCGGCGATAACAAGGTTGCCGCAACCCCCATCGCCGATGAATCGGCTCCTACAGAAGAATCAGGCCACTCCGGCCGTGATTCCTGCCTCATATTCCCGGGCCTCGCCCAGCAACCAGTCCCGGAAACGGGCCACCCCCGTATGCGACTCCGACCGTTTCGGATAGACGAGGTAATACGCCTCGGCCACACGCAGCCGCTCCTTGCACAGCACGGTGAGCGCCCCGCATTCGATCAGCGAACGCGCCATGACAAGCCGCCCCAGGGCCACGCCCATGCCCTCCAGCACGGCGCGCTGCAGGTGTTCGGTGTTGTCGAAGCGCGCGACGTAACGTGAGGGCAAGGGCATACCGAAGGCTTCGGCCCAATCGTTCCAGCGTCCCGAGGGATCACCGAGCAAGGGCCAGCCTTCCAGCGAGGTAGTCGGCAGGCCACCCATCTTGCGCACCAGTGACGGGCTGGCGATGGGCACGATGTATTCGGCGAACAACTTGTCGGCCTTGGTCCGCGGCCAGGAGCCCAGGCCATAGCGGAAGGCAACGTCGATCGTCGGCTCGCGGTCGAAATCGACGACGGAAACGGACGAGGAGAGGCTGAGCTCGAGCTCCGGGTGGGCACCGACCAGTCGCGGCAGACGCGGCACGAGCCAGCTCGATGCGACCGAGGGCAGCACGCTCAGGGTCACGGTGTCCTGGTGACGGCTCGCATAGCGATTGAGGGCGTGCTCGATGCCGTCGAAGTGGTGGCCGATCGAGTCGAGCAGGTTGTTGCCATCGGCGGTGAGCGTGACACCCCGGGGACCGCGATCGAACAGCGAGCGGTCGAGCCGCTCCTCGAGATTGCGAATCTGGTGACTGAGGGCACTCRCCGTGAGGTTGAGCTGCTCGGCGGCGAGCGACAGCTTGCCGGTCCGGGCGACCAGGACGAACCCCTGAAGCTGACCGAGCGGCAGGCGAGACATGTGAAAAATCCTCAAGTCCAGGTTGCAAACATATCGCTTTTTGGCGGGCTACGGAACGGGCACCCTTAACTACACCGATAGTCGCAAGGGGTTGCGACTCCATCCGCAAGGAGTACGTCATGGCTTCGATCTTTACTGGCCTCGCCTTCATGCACGGGCACATCGTCGACCGCGAACTCATCTTCCGCCTTGGCCGCGAGCAACTCGCCGGCGACCGCGGCGCGGGCGCACCGGAAGCCGTGCCGACGCCCCGCAAGGCAGAGCGTAAGGCATCGAACGAGGTTCCCGCCTGTCCGGCCTGCGCCACCTGCTGACGGATACATCGCCTGAACTTCGTGTGCCTCAAAATGGGGGTTTCCGCCCTCCCCGGAGAGACGCATGAAGCTTCGCCCCCTCGGTCGTTCATCCC
>NZ_JBFUJE010000012.1:0-29216 GCF_056401535.1 Luteibacter sp. P4_E6
AATAAGAACATGGTCCGCGCAGCGGACTTTCCGGTACGAAACGCGGAGGACGTGTCTGAGCAGCGAGGGTGGGCACCGAAGGCTCTGCGCCCCGCCGCCGCGCCCCGCGCCGCCCGCCCGCCGCCCGCGCCCGCCTCGGCGTGAGCCGCTGATACCAGGCACTCGCGAAGCGAGATTCTCTCAGACAACAAAAAACCCGCCTTGCGGCGGGTTTCCTGAAGATCTGCAAGGCGCGAGGCGCTCTTACTTGATCTTGCCTTCCTTATATTCGACATGCTTCCGGATGACGGGGTCGTACTTCATGAACACCATCTTTTCCGGCGTGTTCTTCTTGTTCTTGTCCGTCGTATAGAAGTGCCCGGTTCCCGCAGTGGAAATCAGGCGATGCTTATCACGCTTACCAGCCATGTTCGATCTCCTTAGATCTTTTCGCCACGGGAACGGAGGTCGGCGAGCACGGCGTCGATGCCGTTCTTGTCGATCGTGCGCAGCGCGTGGTTCGAGATGCGCAGCTTGATCCAGCGGTTCTCGCTGGCGACCCAGAAACGACGCTCGTGCAGGTTCGGCAGCCAGCGGCGACGGGTGCGGTTGTTTGCGTGCGAGACGTTGTTACCGGTCTGCACACCCTTATTGGTGACTTGGCATCTACGGGCCATGGCGACCTCCTTTAGATAATTTGACCGCCCTTTGGCCAGGACGGCATCGGCCCAGCCACGACCCATGGATACGGGGCGCCACGCGATGGCTGGAGGGGGTGGAGCATTCCCGCCGCTTGAGGCCCGCATCGCGTGACGGACCTGCCCGACGAATCGGGTCGGCATAGGGAAGCCGGGCATTCTCTCAGAATTCCACGTGTTCACGCAAGCCGGACTGTGCGGCGCCGGGGGTTGTGTGAAACAATCTCCGCTTTCGTGCCTCCGCACGAAGCCGCCTACAAGACGCCTTTCCGAGGAACACGCAATGGCAGACATCACCCCCAACGGCCAGGCCGGCCAGCCGCAGCTCGTCCTGCAGAAGATCTACGTGAAGGACGCTTCCTTTGAAGCGCCGAACGCGCCCCAGGTCTTCCAGGAGATGGGCGAGACCGAGGCCCAGCCGCAGGTCCAGCTCAACCTGGGCCACAAGGCCGTCGACCTCGGCAACGAGCAGTTCGAAGTGGTCCTCAGCCTGACGCTTACCTGCAACCTGGGCGAGCGCACCGCGTATCTTGCCGAAGTGCATCAGGCCGGCATCTTCGGCATCGGCGGTTTCACCAGCGAAGATCGTGACGGCATCCTGGGTTCGTACTGCCCGAACCTGCTGTTCCCGTACGCCCGCCAGATGGTCTCCGCCATGATCCAGGAAGGCGGCTTCCCGCCGTTCCTGCTCCAGCCGATCAATTTCGACGCCCTCTACGCCGAGCAGCAGCGTCAGCAGGTCGAGGGCGCCGGGGCCCATACGCTCAACAGCTGAGTGATGACCTCCGTCTCCCGACCCACCGTCGCCGTCCTCGGCGCCGGTTCCTGGGGCACCGCGCTGGCCGCGCTGCTGGCGCGCAACGACGTCCCCACGCGGTTGTGGGGGCGCGATGCCGACGCGCTCGCGGCCATGGCCGCGTCGCGCCGTAACCTGCGCTACCTGCCGGACCTCGATCTGCCGACCGAGCTCAGCTACGAAGCTGACCTGGCGACGATCCTGCGCGGCGTGGGCATCGTCCTCATCGTCGTGCCGAGTCACGCTTTCGCGTCGATGCTCGACGAAATCGTGCCCATGCTCGACCCGGGCACAAAAATCTCGTGGGCCACCAAGGGTTTCGAGACCGGTACCGGTCGGTTCCTGCATGAACTGGTGAATGAGAAGCTGCCCGGGCGACCGGCGGCCGTCATCACCGGGCCGTCGTTCGCCCGGGAAGTAGCCGCCGGCCTGCCCAGTGCTGTCACGGTACACGCGACGGACGACGCCTTTGGCAAAGAACTGGCCGTGCTGTTGCACGCCCCGGATTTCCGCGCCTACACGGGCAACGACATCCTGGGAGCCGAGCTGGGCGGTGCGATGAAGAATGTGCTGGCCGTGGCCACCGGCGTGGCCGACGGCATGGAGCTCGGACTCAATGCCCGCGCCGGCCTGATCACCCGCGGCATGAACGAGATGCTTCGTCTGGGCGTGGCGCTCGGTGCCCGTGCCGAGACCCTGATGGGTCTGGCCGGCCTGGGTGACCTGGTGCTCACCTGCACCGGCGACCTCTCGCGCAATCGTCGCCTGGGCCTTGCGCTCGGTCGTGGCATATCGCTCGAGGACGCGGTACGTGAGATCGGCCAGGTCGTCGAAAGCGTGGTCACGGCGGACGAAGTAGCCCGCCTGGCTGGGTTCCATGGGCTGGATCTGCCCATCGCGGCGGCCGTCCGCTCCGTCCTGCACGGCGAAGTGACTCCCGTCCAGGGCCTGCGCACCCTGATGGGGCGCGAGCAAAAGCCCGAGTATCCCGTCGACTTGTTCGCCAACCGTCGCGGCTAAGGCCGCGGCGCTTCTCCCGCTTCGCTGAACCGGGGCGATCCTCAGGAAAAAAGTCTTACGGGCACGTTCTGCTGCCTTTGCTAAGCTTCCTGTTTTGATCGTGCGGGCGGGATCGATACGGATGCATCAACCGGACGACAAGCGCAAACGAAATGAAGTGGCGCCGCCGCCGCTGCCGCTGGCGTGGCAGCGCGTGCTCGGCCAGGCCGAGCCGGCCGTGGCGGGCGAGCGCAGCGTGCTCGGCTTCTTCCTCGAGGCCATCAACGATGACCACGAGCCGGCGGCGCGACTGGACGTGGCGCCCGTGCTGCTCACGCTCGGCGCCGATGGCCGCTACTCGCGGCCGATTCCACTCGATAGCCGCCATCTTCCCGATGCCCCGCTGACGGACACCGAGCGTCGCCTTGCGGCGACCCTGCTTGGCCTGCCGCAGACGCTACGCAAGAGCCGAAGCTACGCTCGCTTTGCCGGCTCGCTGGGCGACCATCTTCTTGCCGACATCCTCGACGCCGCGCCCTGCTTCTTCGGTGGCGTGGCGGGCCTGCATCTCTCCCGCGGGAAGCCGCACCCGTTGAAGTGGCGCTGGAACCTGGAGAAGGACGGCGGCCAGAAGCTGGTGCCGGCCGTACCCGCGAGCCAGCGACTGTTCCGCATCGGTTCGCTCTGGTTCCTCGACGCCGAGCACGCGGAAGTCGGTCCGCTCGAAGCCGATGTCGGCGAGAGTGCCTGGCTCGACCTGCCACCGCTGGCGCCCGAGAACACGGCGGTGTTCCGTGCCGAGCTGGCATCGACGCCGATGGGTCCGCGCGTGCCAGCGCCGCAGGTGTTCGGTGAGATGCGTCGTGCCGAGGTGTCGCCGAGGCCTGTCCTTGTCCTGCATGCGCTCACACGCCACGCGCGCCTGGCCGCTGGCACCCCTCCGCTGGCGTACGGCCGCCTCGCGTTCGACTACGCGGGAGAGCGCTTGCCCGGCCGCGGGGGCGAGCCGCTGGTGCGTCGTGTGCGTAACGGCGTGCTGCTCGAGATTTGCCGTCGCCGTGCGGAAGAACTCTCGACGATGGAAACCCTCGAGACGGCGGGCCTCAATCCCGCCGTGGACACTGAGGGCCTCCCGTGGGACATGGCCGACACGTTGCCCGATGACGCGTGGCTGTTTCCCGGCAAGGGCTACGCTGGCGCCCTCGAAGTCAATACACCTGCACGCTGGCTGGCGCTGCGACCGAAGCTCGAGGCCGATGGCTTCCTGCTCGAGTACGCGCCCAGCTTCCCTTTCGAGGTGCTCGAAGGACCGGTGCGCTGGTATGGCAAGGCCAACGAAGACGATGCCGATCAAGCGTTCGATCTGGAAATCGGCATCGATGTCGAAGGCAAGCGGGTCAACCTCCTGCCCGCCGTTGCGCAGGCGCTGGCCGAACATCAGCTCAGCCTCAGCCCCGCTCCGGGTGAGGCAGAAGATTCCGTCTGGTATGCGCCTGTCGATGAGCGGCGCCGGGTGCCTGTAAGGCTGAAGGAGTTGCGCGGTCTGCTCGCGCCTCTGGCCGAGTACCTCGAAAAGCCGCGTCAACAGCTGCATCTGCCGCGCGTGCAGGCGGGCCGTCTCGAAGAACTCGTGCAGGCGTTGCCCAGTGGCGGCTCATTCGAAGCGCCCGAGCGACTTCGTGGGTTTACCAAGCGCCTGCGCGAAGCCGCCGAACGCGCAAGCGACGCCGTGCCCGCCGGCCTCAACGCCGAACTGCGCGGCTACCAGCGCGACGGCCTGCGCTGGATGAATGCGCTGGCAGAAGCCGGCACCGGTGGCGTGCTCGCGGACGACATGGGCCTGGGCAAGACCTTGCAGCTCATCACGCATCTGCTTGCTCTCAAGGAGGCAGGCTCCCTGATGGCGCCCGCGCTCGTCGTCGTGCCGACCAGCCTCGTTCCCAACTGGGTTTCCGAAGTTGCGAAGTTCGCGCCGAGCCTGCGCCTGCTGGCGCTGCACGGTCCGCAGCGTGCGGAAACGTTCGCACACATGGGTGAGTACGACGTCGTCCTGACGACGTACGCCTTGTTGCCGCGCGACGTGGAGACGCTGAAGAAACAGCCGTTCTCGCTGGTCGTACTCGATGAAGCCCAGCAGGTTAAGAATCCTCGTACGCAGGCACGTCGTGCGCTGCTCACGCTGAAGGTGCCGCGCTGCCTGTGCCTCACAGGCACACCGCTTGAGAATCATCTGGGCGAACTCTGGTCGCAGGTGGATCTCGCCGTACCGGGTTTGCTGGGCGACGAGGGTGCGTTCCGTCGTCACTACCGCGGCCCGATCGAAAAGCACCAGGACGTCGAATGCCAGGAGCGGCTGAATCGCCGCATCGCACCCTTCATCCWGCGTCGCACGAAAGCCCAGGTCGCGTCCGAATTGCCGGCAAAGACGGAGATCACCCGTCGCGTCGTCATGGAGCCGAAGCAGCGCGACCTCTATGAAAGCCTGCGCCTGTCGCTCGCCGAAGAGTTGCGCGAGGTCATTGCACAGCGTGGCATTGCGCACAGCGGCATCATCGTTCTCGATGCGTTGCTCAAGTTACGTCAGGTCTGTTGCGATCCACGGCTGGTGAAGCTCGAAGCGGCACGCGGTGTGCGTGAGTCGGCCAAGTTCGAACTCTTGATGGACATGCTCCCGGCGCTGCTCGCCGAAGGCCGCCGTGTCCTGCTGTTCAGTCAGTTCACCGAGATGCTCAAGCTGATCGCCGTCGAGCTCGACCGTCGTCGCCTCAGCTACGTCACGCTCACCGGTGAGACGCGCGACCGCGCCGAACCCGTGCAGCGTTTCCAGGATGGCGAAGTGCCGCTGTTTTTGCTTTCGTTGAAGGCCGGCGGCGTCGGCCTCAACCTGACCAGCGCCGATACGGTCATCCACTACGACCCGTGGTGGAACCCCGCCGCCGAAGCACAGGCAAGCGACCGCGCGCATCGCATCGGCCAGGACAAGCCTGTCTTCGTCTATCGCCTGATCACCGCCGGCACCGTCGAAGAACGCATCGAGGAGTTGAAGGCTCGCAAGGCCGAGCTTGCCGATGCCGTGCTCGAGGGTGGTGGGAGTCGAGAGCGCCTCAGCTTCGACGAGAGCGATCTGGACGCGTTGCTCGCGCCTTCGGCGTGACGAAACATTCTCGACCATAAGGGCGCCATGCGCCCTTCATTCGCGTCGGTGTCACACGCGCAACTTGTAATCCATGGGTAACATACCGTAACTTATGGGTTACGTTCGCTCCATGTACGAGATTATCCATAACGAGACATTTCGCCGCTGGCTTTGCAGCCTTCGCGACCGCGAGGTGCGGGGGGGAGTAAATATTCGACTTCGTCGCATGTCGCTCGGTCACTTGGGCGACGTAAAGCATGTCGGCGAAGGTGTTCGCGAAATGCGCATCGACTACGGGCCTGGCTACCGCGTGTACTTCATTCGCCGGGCGACGGAACTTATCGTCCTTCTTTGCGGTGGCGATAAGCGTACGCAGCAGGACGACATACTGCGGGCAGCGAAGCTCGCAAAAGCATGGGACAAGCAAGCATGCAAGAGAAGTTCACTCGCTGGGATCCCGTCGATCATCTCGTCAGCGAGGCCGATCAAATGGTCTATCTCAACGCGAGCCTCGAGGAGGATCCGGGCGACGGCAGCCTCATTCGTGCTGCTCTGGGCGACATCGCGCGTGCACGCGGCATGAGCCGCGTTTCGCGCGCAGCGGGCATTTCCAGGGAAGGTCTCTACCGCGCACTTTCCGTGGACGGCAATCCGGAGTTCGCAACCGTGATGCGCGTCATGCGCGCGCTAGGTCTGCACCTGCGCGCGACATGATGTTTTCACTCAACGACGAAGCGGCGTACCACCAGCTTCCACGATCGCCAGCGCGGCACCACCGATCAGGCCCGGCTCCGGGTTCATGATCGCCTGCGTGGGCACCTGTTCCATCGTGTCGCGGAAGCGGCCCTTGGCTTCGAAGCGCTCGCGGAAATTGCCCTTCTGGATCCACGGCAGGAGGATCGGGGTCATGCCACCGGTGAGGTAGACACCGTCCCACGCGCCGAGCGTCAGCACGAGGTCGCCTGCGACGCTGCCGAAGATGCCGGCGAAGGTTTCGACCGCGCGCTCGCACATGGGGCAGGTGGGATCGGCGGCGCGCTTGGTGATTTCTTCGGGCGTAATGCCTTCCTGCGGCTTCTGTCCGGAGATCTCGCAGATGGCTTCGTAAAGGTTCACGAGGCCCTGGCCGCAGATCAGGCGCTCATTGGAGACGCGGCCGTAGCGCAGGTTGAGCACCTTGAGGATCTCGATGTCTTCGGCGCTGTGCGCGGCGAAGCCGGCGTGACCGCCTTCGGTCTGCAGCACGCTGACCTTGTCACCGCGGATGAGCAGGCCGCCCACGCCCAGGCCCGTGCCCGGGCCGACGACGACGAAGGTCTGCTCGTCCTTGGCACCGATCTTCGGCACAGCCAGCTTGCCGACCGGCACCAGGTCTTGGTGGCCATCGGCGGTCTTCTCGTCGGTCATCAGCATCACCGCCATGGACTGGGCGGCGAAATCGTTCACGAGGTGGACCCACTCGAGGTCCAGTTCCTTGGCGAGGCTCTTGGCCGAGATGGCCCAGGGATTATTGGTGACCTTGACGGTCTCGCCGTTATCGATGCGGCCAGCGGCGGCGATGATGGCGCGCTGCGCCTCATGCCCGGCATCCTTGAAGTACTGCTTGGCGGCGTCACCGAGGGAGGCGTAGTCCTTGACGTGGTACTTGCGCACGCTCTCCTGGATAAGCGGTTGATCTTCATCCGGATGCGCGATGCCGAAGCGCACGTTGGTGCCGCCGAGATCGGCGAGCAGGGTAGGCGCCTTGGCGCTTACGTTGGCCATGTTTGGGAAACCTGTCATGTCACGGAAGCTCGCAAGGGTGCCTCGCGAGGGGGCTGGCGTCTAGTGACGGTTTGCTCTGCATTGCGTTGACGCGCGCAGGGCTTCCAGGGTGTGAGAGGCTAACCGACACTTTGACGTAAACGATTACGTCGGCAGAATACCGCATTGCCCGGGTCAATGGCAGGCAGTTGCCTGACAGACCGGGACCCAACGGGAGAGTTAGTGATGGCAGCGGTCCGCCTGGACAAGGTGCGCAAGGTTTATCCGAACGGCCACGTGGCACTGAAGGAGGCAAGCTTCGAGATCGCCGACGGTGAGCTCCTGGTGCTGGTCGGTCCGTCAGGCTGCGGCAAGACGACGCTGCTGCGCATGATCGCCGGCCTCGAGTCGATCTCCGGGGGCACCATGATGATTGGTGACCGCGTGATCAACGATGTCCCGCCGAAGGACCGCGACATCGCCATGGTCTTCCAGAACTATGCGTTGTACCCGCACATGACAGTGCGCGAGAACCTTGGCTTCGGCCTGCGCCTGCGCGGCACCGCCAAGGAAGAGATCGATCGACGCGTGGCAACAGCGTCCGGGATGCTCGGTCTCGATGAGCGCCTCGATCATCGGCCCGCAGCGCTTTCGGGTGGACAGCGACAGCGCGTCGCCCTTGGCCGCGCCATGGTGCGCGATCCGTCGGTCTTTCTGCTCGATGAGCCGCTATCCAACCTCGACGCGAAGCTGCGCCTGTCGACCCGTGTGGAAATCGCGCGCATCCATCGCCGCGTCGGCGCCACCATGGTCTACGTCACGCACGACCAGATCGAGGCCATGACCCTGGGCCAGCGCATCGTCGTGCTCAACGGCGGCGTCATCCAGCAACTCGACACGCCGATGAATCTCTACAACAAGCCGGCCAATCTGTTCGTGGCCGGTTTCCTGGGTAGTCCGGCGATGAACCTGTTCCACGGTACGTTGCGCCGCGCCGATGAGCTTCGCCTGGAGATGAAGGAGGGCACCTTGCTCCTGGGCATCGATGCCTCCGCGCTCGCCGCGTACATCGACAAGCCCCTGGTCGTCGGCATTCGCCCGGAAGACTTGCTTACCGTGGCGGATCATCCCGGGGTGGATGAGCGCTTCAAGGCGCACGTCGATGTGGTCGAGCCCGTGGGTAACGAGGTGTTCCTCAACATGCGTCACGCGGGTGATGAGCTGGTCTCGCGTGTTCCGCCGTATTCGACGGTGCTGCCCGGTAGCGATATCGCCTTGGGATTCCACGCCGAACGCCTGCACTTCTTCGATCCGGAAACCACGGCGCGTATCGACGCGGTTTAGGGGTCGCCGTTACCCGGGCCGGGCCTGCGACGCTTTGGCTCCCCGTCAGGCCCGTGACGGGGAGTAAAATGGAGCGATCGCCACCGAGCAGGCAGCCGTCCCATGACCTTCCCCGCCGTCCGTATGCGCCGCATGCGCCGAGACGCCTTTTCCCGTGCGCTGATGCGCGAGAACGTGCTTACCGTATCCGACCTGATCATGGTCGCCTTCATTGTCGAGGGCGAGGGCGTACGCCAGCCGGTGCCCTCGATGCCGGGCGTGGAGCGCCTGTCCATCGACGAACTGGTGAAGCTCGGCGCCGAATGCGTCGCCCTGGGCATTCCCGCGCTGGCCCTGTTTCCTTCGGTCGATGCTTCGGCCAAGACCGAAGATGCGCGTGAGGCGTGGAACCCGGATGCGCTGTTCCAGCGCGCCACGCGCGAACTCAAGCGCCGCTTCCCCGATCTCGGCCTGATCGGTGACGTGGCCCTCGATCCCTACACGACGCACGGACAGGACGGCCTGATCGACGACGATGGCTACGTGATGAACGAGCCCACCGTCGAGGCCTTGATCAAGATGTCGCTGGCCCAGGCGGAAGCGGGCATGGACTTCGTGGCGCCGTCGGACATGATGGACGGCCGCATCGGCGCCATTCGCGAAGCGCTCGAAGACGCCGGCTACATCCATACGCGCATCCTGGCCTACTCGGCGAAGTACGCATCGAGCTTCTACGGTCCCTTCCGCGACGCGGTGGGCTCGTCGGCCAATCTCGGCAAGGGCAACAAGCACACCTACCAGATGGACGTCGGTAACAGCGACGAGGCCATCCGCGAGGTGGAGCTCGATCTGGCTGAAGGCGCCGACGCGGTGATGGTCAAGCCGGGCCTTCCCTACCTCGACATCGTGCGCCGGGTGAAAGACACCTTCGGCGCGCCGACCTTCGTCTACCAGGTCAGTGGCGAGTACGCGATGATCAAGGCCGCCGCGCAGAACGGCTGGCTCGATGAGAAGGCCGTGGTGATGGAGTCACTGCTGGCGATGAAGCGCGCCGGCGCGGATGCGATCCTTACCTACTTCGCTGTCGATGTAGCTCGGTGGTTGAAGGGATAGACAATGTGAGAGCCGCTTCAGCGGCGAAAAGCCAACAAAGCGGTGAAGCGGTAACCAAGGTCCCGCGATAGCTGTTTCGTCCAAATGACGGACACGCACCCGTGACATAATCGAAGGCGGTCTTTCGGGAGTCACGGGATGGATGGACATCATTTTCTCGAGACGGCAGTCGTCTTTCTGCTGGCGACGGTGGTCGCCGTGCCACTTACGAAGCGATTCCGTCTCGGCGCCGTCCTCGGCTACCTGCTGGCCGGCGTGGTCATCGGTCCGTCTGTCCTTGGCCTGGTAAGCGATACCGCAGGCGTCGCCACGATCTCCGACTTCGGCGTGGTGCTGATGCTCTTCGTTATCGGTCTGGAACTCTCGCCATCACGGCTTTGGGTGATGCGTCGCGCCGTCTTCGGCAGCGGCAGCCTGCAGGTACTCACCTGCGGCCTGGCGCTCGGTGCGATGGGTTATTTCCTGTTCGGCCTGACCTGGAAGGCCGCCGTGATCATCGGCGGCAGTCTTGCCCTGTCATCGACCGCCTTTGGGCTGCAGATCCTGGCGGAGCGCAAGGAGGCCGGCACCGTCTACGGTCGGCAGGCCTTCGCCATCCTGCTTTTCCAGGATCTGGCCGCGATTCCGTTGATCGCTGCTGTCCCCTTGCTGGGCGGCGCGCTGGCGCGCGATGCGCATGCGCCCGACCTCATGAGCGTGGTTCGCGTGGTGGGGACGATCCTCGCCGTCATTATTGGCGGCCGGTTGTTGTTGCGTCACGTTTTCCGATTTGTTGCGCGCGCGAAGAGCACCGAAGTCTTCACCGCCACCGCCTTGCTCGTGGTGATGGGTACGGCGTGGCTGATGGAGCTCGCCGGCATCTCGACGACGCTCGGTGCCTTCCTCGCGGGCCTGCTTCTGGCCGATTCCGAATATCGCCACGAGCTGGAATCGAACATCGAGCCGTTCAAGGGGCTGCTTCTGGGCCTGTTCTTCGTCAGCGTCGGCATGTCGGTGGATCTTGCACTGCTGGTCGCACAGCCTCTGCTGGTGCTCGGCATGGTCGCCCTGCTGCTGACGGTGAAAGCCTTGCTGATCGTGCCTCTCGGCAAGCTGGTCGGCGGGCTCACTACGGCGGACTCGGTCCGTCTTGCCGCCGTACTCGCCAGCGGTGGCGAATTCGCCTTCGTCATTCTCAACCTTGCCCAGCAGAAGAGCCTGATCGACGACAGCCAGCGCAACCTGATGGTGATGGCCATTTCGCTGTCGATGGCGCTGACCCCGCTGCTCGTGCTGGCGGCATCGCGACTCGTGCATGAACGTGTGCGCAAGCCAGACCGCGCTTTCGACACGATCGAGGCCGATACACCGCGCGTGATCATCGCGGGCTTTGGCCGCATGGGTCAGATCGTCGCCCGTGTGCTCCGTGCGCAAGGCATCCAGTTCGTGGCCCTGGAAAGCTCGGTGGAGCAGGTCGAAACCTCGCGTCGCTTTGGCGGCACGTCGCTGTTCTTTGGCGATCCGGGGCGTCCCGAGATGCTCCGTGCGGCTCAGGCCGACAAGGCAGAAGTGTTCGTCATCGCTACTGACGACCCGGAGGCGAACATACGTACGGCACGTCTGGTGCGCAGGCAATACCCGAACCTGAAGATCGTCGCCCGCGCGCGTAACCGCCAGCACGTATTCCGACTCATGGATATCGGTGTGGAAGATCCCGTGCGCGAGACCTTCTACTCGAGTCTCGAGATGACCCGGCACGTGCTCGACTC
The DNA here is from genome assembly GCF_056401535.1 of Luteibacter sp. P4_E6. NCBI lineage: Bacteria > Pseudomonadati > Pseudomonadota > Gammaproteobacteria > Lysobacterales > Rhodanobacteraceae > Luteibacter > Luteibacter sp. P4_E6. The sequence goes on from NZ_JBFUJE010000012.1 coordinate 11,536, forward strand.
ACTCGGCCTGCCGCCGGAGGTCGTCGAGGCGCGCATCGCTCGTTTCCGCAAGCACGACAGTCAGGTATTGCGCTCGCAGTACCTCGTGTATGACGACGATGCTGCGCTGGTGCAGAGCACGAAGGATGCGCTCCACGACCTGCAGCAGCTGTTCGAAGCCGATGCGGTCGAGGAGCGGGTTCGCGAGGAAGACCACTGAGCACGTGCGTAGAGCCGGCCGGCTCCGCGATGTTTCAGTCGGGCTGAGCCGGCTGGCGAAGGGTCTGCCTCACGCTCGGAATCGAACCGACGCGCGTGCCCAGTTCGTGTGCGATATCCACGAAGCCCAGGTGACGTGCGACATCGCCCGCCGTGCGGCCGAAGGCATCGGCTGCATTGCGGTTGGCGCCACGGTGTAGCAGCACGCGCGCCGGCGGAAGCAGGGCGTGCATGGCACTCGCATGCAGAGGACTTACCCCGCGATGATCGGCGTGCTCAAGCTTCGCACCGGCGTCGAGCAGTACAGGGACGAGCGCCCCGAGGTGGGTCGCATCGGCCGCGCTCCCCGGACGCATATGTGCGCCAAGCAGGAGCAGCAACGGCGTGGCGCCATCCTTGTCAGCCTTGTTCACGTCCGCGCCCTTGCCGATGACGATGTCGAGTAGACGGCGTGCACGAAGGCYGTCGCTTCCGCCGAAGCAATACTGGGCTGCCGCATGCAGGGCCGTATGGCCGTGAGCGTCTTCGGCGTTCGCATCGGCGCCATGAGCCAGCAACATGTCAGCGATCTCGGGATACCCCAGCGTCGCGGCGATCATGAGCGCCGTGGCGTCCCCCGGCAGGCGCTGGTCGGCGTCGACACCGCGTGCGAGCAGGAGCTCGACGACGCTTTCGCGGCGTGCGTTGACGGCGGCGGCAAGCGGTGTGATGCCTGATGCCGCGGTGACGGCAGAATCGGCGCCGGCCGATAAAAGCTGCTCTGCGACATCGCGCTGGCCAGCGCCGGCGGCGCGCAACAGGGCGGTTGCTCCCTGCGCGTCGCGCGTGTCGACGGCGAAGCCGAGTTCGAGCAGGCGATCCACGGCGTGCGTGTCGCCGGCGGCAGCGGCAGCGGGGAGGTCGTCGGCGCGCAAGGCACGGCGCGGCAGTGGCCACGCGGCCCAGCTGAGCCAACGTTCCACATCGCCATGGCCAATGCCCAGTCCATACGGCGTCTCGCCGTTGACATCGGCCGCCTCGGGGTCGGCGCCGTTCGCGACGAGCAGGCGCACCAGGGGCAGGCTCTCCCCACCCTGTTCAAGGGCAGCGTGCAGCGGCGTACGACCGCCAGCGTCACGCACGTTCGGATCCATGCCGCGGGCAAGGAGTGCACCGAGTAACGCGACACGACCTGTTGCGGCCGCCATGTGTACGGGCGTGCGGCCTCGGCCGTCCGCACCGAACGGGTCGGCGCCGGCGTCGAGCATAGCCAGCGTCAGGCGCTCGTCCGCGCCATCCAGTCGGCAGATGGCCTGGCCGAGCAGGCCGGCGCCCGCCGGGGTGGCCCCTGTCCGCATCAGTTGCAGGAGGGCATCGGCGGCCTGGGGCAATTGCGGTAGCAGGGCATCGAAGAGACGGCGGCCTAGCACGTTCGGTTCGTCGGCCGGTGCCGCGAGGCGTGCTTCAGCGCTCAGGCCGTGGTCGAGCAGCCACGCGCGTGCGGACTCGAAGCCGGYGCCTGCGAGGTCGACATACAGCGCGGCGAGTTCTTCCGCGGGCCATTCGCGCACCTTGGCGGCAAACGTGGAGGCGACGGCCCAGTGACCGAAGCGAAGCGCGTCGTAGAGATGCATCGGCGAGTCGGCGCCGGCTTCCGGAACGACCGACTCGCTCAGCGATGTCGGCAGCGGCGTGTCCGGATCGAGCAGGGCGACGAAATCCCAACGGCCGGCGGAGGCCGCGTGATCCAGTGGGCTGCGGCCGTCCGCACCGGGCTCCTTCGGTTGTGCGCCCAGGGCCAGAAGGGCACGCACCGTAGCTGCCTGAGCGCGGGGCGACTGGGTGGCGAGCGTGAGGGCGTCACGCCCGTGGCCATCGCGTGGCGACGCATCGGCGTTGGCTTCGGCCAGCAGCTGCACGATGCCGTGGGCGCCTGCGCGTGCAGCCTCCATCAGCGCCGTGGTGCCGTGGCGGTCGGCGAGATTGGGATTGGCGTTGGCTTGCAGCAGAGCGCGCGCGATCTGTTCGTGCCCTTCGGCGGCGGCGGCAATCAAAGCTGTACGGCCCTGTGCATTGACGGCGTTGACCGGACCCTTGTGCCGCAGCAGTACCTTCACGCCTTCGGCATCGTCGTCCGCGATCCCGGCGGCCGCCACGAGGGCCGGTTCGCCGCCCACCGGCGCAGGTTTTGCGCCGTGCTCCAGAAGGAAGCGGGCAAGTGCCCAGTTGGCTGCGCGGCAGGCGATCGCGAGCGGCGTATCGCCGGCGGCGTTCGCGGCATCGACGGCTGCGCCTGCATCGAGCAGCATGGCGGCGACGGTCGGTTCGGCACCGAGTACGGCGCCGTGCAGTGGCGTATTGCCCTCCGTGTCGGTCCCGGATGCATCCGCGCCGTTGGTCAGCAACGTGAGGACGGCCTCCGGCCGGCCATGCCAGCTGTCACGCGTGGCGGCAAGCAGCGCGGTCACGCCGTTCTGTGCGCGGTTGACCTGCGCACCGCGTGCAATGAGCGAGCGGAGCAAGCGCATGTCGGGCGACAGTGCGGCGAGAGTGAGTACCGGGCGCTGATCCCGTTCGCCCGGCTCCGCCCCCGTATTGGGATCGGCACCGGCTTCCACGAGCGCTACCGCGCGGGCGATATCGCCGTCGCGCGCGGCAGCAAGCAGGGCGCGTTCACGCACACCGGGCTGACTCTCTTCGCTGGAAAGGACGGGAATCGGCGCAGGTGCGACCGGTGTTTCGAAGGCGGGCTCGCGACGCGGTTCCGTACGTGCCGTGCGGATGTGCCCGCGGCGATCGCAGAGAAGGGCGCGCAGCGTGCGGTTGGCGATCACCATGCCGCAGACTGGCAGCAGCACTACGCCATAGATGGCCAGCGCGGCAATGCGCATCTCCGATGGGAAAACACCATAAAGGCCGGACAACGCCACGGCGCAGAAGGCCAGCACCAGCAGGCCCAGGGCCGCCGGAACGAAATGTGAAAAAAAGCGATCTTCGGCCGAAAGGTGGCGGCCGAACGAGACCGATCGCGCCACGGCGGTGAAGATCCACGAGCCGGTGTTGCTGTCTTCCGGGTACGCGTCATCCCAGAGGAAAAGCAGGCCGAAGGCCGGCCACACGCGCCACAGGACGGCGAGAGCGGCAACGAGGGCCGCGGCGAGTAGCAGGGCCGAACCGAGGGTGGGCGCCTGGGTCAGCTTGAGGACCGGGAAAGCGACCAGCACGAAGACGACGAAGGTGTAGACGGTAAACATCACTACGTGGGCCGAGCCGCGGCGTAGCGTCGTGCGCAGGTAACTCTGCTCCGGGTCGAAGCCGATCGCATGGCACACAGCGCCCATGGCCAGGGCGTTGGCGAGCAGGAGCGGTATCAGCGCGAGCGGCGAAGCGGTCAACCCGGCGCACGCGACAGCGGCGAGGGCGGGGAGGAACCAGGGCAGTGCCTTGATCAGCGGTGGTCGTCGACGTTTGGGATTGGCCATGCGCGGGAGTATACGGACGCCACAGGGGTGGCGCGGTAACGCGGCGTTAACCCGCGTTACACGACGCACCTGTGTGCGTATTCGGCTGGGTCAGGCGCGGACGAGCGTCTGGTCTGGATCGATCTGCCGATTGAAATTGGGCTGATTGCAGACGGTGAGCGTTTCGTTGGACGGTGTTTGCAGGTGCCATCCGCACCCGCCGAGATTGGTCAGGATCCGGTCCGAATCGTCGTGGGGCAGCTTCCGCTGCGGCGTCAATTCCACCTCCAGAACGAACCGAAGTTCGCCCAGCAACAGGACGAGCGGCTCGGGAAGCATGTCGAACCCGTCGCGGCGGGTCATCCAGACGTAGGTGTCGGGTTTGCGCAGGCTGGCGTAGACGTAGCAGTGCATGACGGCAGTCTCGCTTGCGATTCGGCGTACCACCCTACCAAAAGAGGCGGCCCCCGGGCAGTGCTGTAAACCCCCGCCGTTACAGCTTTGTTGCATTAGCACTTGCAAATTTCTCGTCAAGTCGTCCAGAGTTCCACCCCAGATTGTTAAACGCGCGTATGAAAACGGATAAATTTTAGGTTTTCCGCGAATCTGACGTCGACCCAGAGCAGAACAAAAGCAGGAGCCACCCCGAATGTCGAAGCTGAACCTCAATACCCGTCCGCTGGCCATTGCCGCCCTTTCGCTGGCCATCGCCGGCGCGCTGGTGGTTCCCCAGGCCGCTCACGCCAGCGCCTTCCAGCTGAAGGAAAACAGCGCCGCCGCGCTCGGTCGCGCCTTCGCCGGCTCCGCCGCCGCAGGTGACGACGCTTCGGTGATCGTGAACAACCCGGCCGCCATGTCCCTGCTCAAGGGCAATGTCATCCAGGCCGACGTCACCGGCATCAATTTCAGCACCAAGTTCAACGGCACCGCGACCGACGCACAGGGCCGCCCGATCTCCGGTGGCAACGGCGGCGACGCCGGCACGACCATCCCGGTCCCGGCGATGTACTTCGCCACCCAGGTCGGCGACCGCACGCACATCGGCTTTGGCCTGACCGCGCCGTTCGGCTTCAAGACCGACTACGACTCCGACTGGAAGGGCCGTTACAACGGCATCAAGTCCGACTTCAAGTCGTTCGATGCCACGCTGTCCGGCTCGTTCGACGTCACGGACACCTTCGCCATCGGTGCCAGCATCATCGCGCAGAAGACCAGCGCCGAGCTGACCAGCGCGATCAACTACAACACCGTCGGCCTCGGCCTGATCCAGCAGGCCGCTGCGGCCGGCGAGATCTCGCCGCTGGTTGCCCGTGGCCTTGCACAGCAGTACGCCACCGTGGTCCCGCCGGGCAGCGACGGCATCGCCCGCATCAAGGGTTCCGACTGGAACTTCGGCTGGCAGCTGGGCGGCCTGTGGCGCCTGACGGACTCCGATCGCATCGCGCTGAACTACCGCAGCAAGATCAAGCACTCGCTCGACGGCACCGGTAACTTCACGCAGCCGTCGAACGTGACTGCCGTGCTGTCGAACCCGGCCGTCGGCGCGCTGCTTGGCAGCGGCCAGCCGCCGTTCACCCACACCGAAGGCACGGCAGGCTTCACCACGCCGGCCGTGGCGACTGCCAGCTATTGGCACCAGGCAACGAAGTGGGGCTGGGGTATGGACGCCTCGTGGACCAAGTGGGATTCCTTCGAGGACYTCACCGTCAACTTCGCGAACCCGAACCAGCCGACGAGCAGTGAACATTTTGGCTGGCATAACAGCTGGTTCGTGTCCGTGGGTGGCGAGTACTACGTCACCGACAAGTTCACGGTGCGTGGCGGTGTCGCCGTCGATACCACGCCGACCGAAGACCAGAACCGTGACGTCCGCGTGCCGGACTCCACCCGCAAGTGGCTCGCTTTCGGTCTGGGCTACAAGGCCACCGACCGTCTCGAGATCAATGCGGGCTTCGCCCACATCTTCGTCAACAAGGCGCACATCGCCGGCGGCGAAAGCGCCACGCTGGACCGCATTGCTGGCGAGAGCGATGACAAGGGCAACCTGCTCAGCGTGTCGGCCAAGTACGCATTCTGATCGTCTGATCAGTAAGGCCTGAAACGAAAAAACCTCCCCGGCGACGGGGAGGTTTTTTTATGCCAGAAACCTGTGACTGCCACTAGCTGCGCGAACCGCGCCCTGTGGGAGCCGCTTCAGCGGCGATGCTTCACCCCTGGCTACCGCAGCACTTCTTGAACTTCTTCCCGCTCCCGCACGAACACAGATCATTCCGGCCGACTTTCGCCGGGTCACGCCGCACCGTCTGCCCGTGTCCCGGATGCCGCCGCCGATACAGCGCCGCCAGCTGAAACGGAATTTCATTGAGCAGGCCCATCCGCTCTTCGAACGACGGCAATGGCAACGCCGGCATATCCGGGGTCGGCTCGGTCTGATCCGCAGACAGCGTCATCAGCATGCCGATGAACGGAAAGAGGCTCTCGTCCGTCCACTCGGACCACTCCTCGCCCCACTCATTCATGGCAAAGCGAAAGCCGACGGCCCAGTCACTGGCGATCGGGAAGTCGCCCGTATACGTGCTGATGTCCTCAATCTCGTCGAATTCTTCCGGCGAATCGATGAAGGGCAGGGACTCCTCGCCCAGCACGACCGGGTCCGCGGCCACGCGATCGGCGATGACCTTCCAGAACTCCCGCAGCAGTACGCCTGCCTCGTTCGCCYCGGCTTCCGAGGCCCAGGGTGTCGCGCCGCCCAGTTCGAGGACCACCATGCAGGCGTCGACGTCCACGTCGGCCGGTCCGACGAGGGCGGCCGAGAAGAGACCGTCGAGCGTCTCGAGCGAGTAGCGGTTGGTCGACGACAACAAGTCGTCGAGACGGCCGAGTCGGGTTTCACTCATCTGCATAGGAAGGGGCTCAGTACGCGTATTCGCGGAAGATCGGATCCACACTGCCGTTCCAGCGGCCATGGAAGAGTTCCAGCTTGGTGTCGGCCTGGGTCTTGCCCGACAGCGCGATCTCTTCCAGTGGCTCGAGGTAGATCGACTCGTCGGTGCCGCGATGGCCCTGCACGTTACGACGCTTCAAACCATGCGAGGCGATCTTCACGGCTTCGAGCGCAAGTTCGCGCACGCTGTGGTTGCGGAAAGGTAGCGCCAGGGCGTCCTTCGGCACGCCGTCACGCAGGGCGTGGCGTTCGGCCTTGGTGAAGTCCTTGACGAGATCCCACGCCGCATCGAGTGCGACGTCGTCGTACAGAAGGCCAACCCAGAAAGCAGGCAACGCGCACAGCGAGTTCCAGGTGCTGGTGTCGGCGCCACGCATTTCCAGGTACTGCTTGAGGCGCACTTCCGGGAACGCCGTGGTCAGATGATCTGCCCAATCCTTCATGTTGGCCTTCTCGCCCGGTAGCGAGGCGAGTTCGCCCCGCACGAACTTCTTGAAGTCCTGGCCGGAAAGGTCGACGTACTTGCCGTCGCGGTAGCTGAAGTACATCGGCACATCGAGGATGTAGTCGACGTAGCGCTCGTAACCGAAGCCGTCCTCGAAGACGAAATCGAGCATGCCGGTGCGATCGGCATCGGTGTCGGTCCAGACGTGCGAGCGGAACGACTTGTAGCCGTTCGGCTTGCCTTCGGTGAACGGTGAGTTGGCGAACAGTGCCGTCGCGATCGGCTGCAACGCCAGCGCCACGCGGAACTTCTTCACCATGTCCGCTTCGGTGGCGAAGTCGAGGTTCACCTGCACCGTGCAGGTGCGCGTCATCATGTCCAGGCCGAGCGAACCGACCTAGGGCATGTATTCGCGCATGATCTTGTAGCGCCCCTTGGGCATCCACGGCATCTGGTCGCGACGCCACTTCGGCTGGAAGCCCATGCCAAGGAAGCCGATACCGAGTTCCTCGGCGACTGAGCGGACTTCCTTCAGGTGTTCGGTCACCTCGTCACAGGTCTCGTGGACCGAGAGCAGCGGCGCGCCGGAGAGCTCCAGTTGCCCGGCCGGCTCCAGGGTGATGTTGGCCATGCCCTTGGTCAGCGCGACCGGCGTCTCGCCTTCGCGGGCGACGTCCCAGCCGAAGCGCGTGGCCAGCGTCTCCAGAAGCTGGCGGATACCCGGGCGGTCGCCGTCGAAAGGCGGCGGGGTGAGGTCGTCCGTATAGAAACCGAATTTCTCGTGCTCGGTCCCGATGCGCCAGGCCTCACGCGGTTTCTCGCCAGCGGCGAGATAGGCGACCAGATCGTTACGGTCGCCGATGGGCGTGCTCTTGGCGGCGCTGGGTATGGACACGGACTTTCCTTGGACGAGAGCGGCAGGGCCGGATGTCGGCACACATGGGGGCGTATGCCCGCCGGGAAAAGGTGTTATGCCCGGCGGCGCAGGTTAGCAAATGCGGCGCGGGGGTGTGAAAAACGAAAAGGCCGCCCGGAGGCGGCCTTTCGCTGGATTCTACGAAGCGCGGTCAGCGCTTCATGGAATTGAAGAACTCGTCGTTGGACTTCGTGTTCTTCATCTTGTCGAGCATGAACTCCATCGCGCTGAGTTCGTCCATCGGATGGAGCAGCTTGCGCAGGATCCAGATCTTGGCGAGCAGGTCCGGTTCGATGAGCAGGTCTTCGCGACGGGTGCCCGAGCGGTTGATGTCGATAGCCGGGTAGACGCGCTTCTCGGAGATACGACGGGACAGGTGCACTTCCATGTTGCCGGTGCCCTTGAATTCYTCGTAGATCACTTCGTCCATCTTCGAGCCGGTGTCGGTCAGCGCCGTGGCGATGATCGTCAGGCTGCCGCCTTCTTCGACGTTACGTGCCGCACCGAAGAAGCGCTTGGGGCGCTGCAGGGCGTTGGCGTCGACACCACCGGTGAGGACCTTGCCGGAGCTCGGAACCACGGTGTTGTAAGCACGGGCCAGGCGGGTGATGGAGTCGAGCAGGATCACCACGTCCTTCTTGTGCTCGACCAGGCGCTTCGCACGCTCGATCACCATTTCGGCGACCTGCACGTGGCGCACGGCCGGCTCGTCGAAGGTGGAGCTGATGACTTCGCCGCGAACGGTACGGGCGATTTCCGTGACTTCCTCGGGGCGCTCATCGATCAACAGCATGATCAGATGGACGTCCGGATGGTTGTACTGGATCGCCTGGGCGATGTTCTGCAGCATCATCGTCTTGCCGGATTTCGGCTGGGAGACGATGAGGCCTCGCTGGCCGCGGCCAATCGGCGCGACGAGGTCCAGGATGCGGCCCGTGATGTCCTCGGTCGACCCGTTGCCACGCTCGAGCTTGAACGACTTGCGCGGGAACAGCGGCGTAAGGTTCTCGAACAGCAGCTTGTTCTTCGACGCCTCCGGCGGATCGCCGTTGATGTCGTCGACCTTGAGCATCGCGAAGTAGCGCTCGCCTTCCTTGGGATGGCGCACGCGACCGGTGATGTAGTCGCCGGTGCGCAGGTTGAAGCGGCGGATCTGGCTGGGCGAGACGTAGATATCGTCCGGACCGGCCAGGTAGGACTCGTCGGCCGAGCGCAGGAAGCCGAAGCCATCCTGCAGGATCTCCAGGACGCCTTCGGCCCAGATGCCACCGCCGGAACGGGCGTGGGCCTTCAGGATATTGAAGACGACGTCCTGCTTGCGCTGGCGGGCCACGCCCTCGCGCACACCGAGCGATTCGGCGAACTCGAGCAGCTGGATGGCGTTCTTGCGCTTGAGCTCGGTCAGGTTGATCAGGCGATCGTTGCTGCCGGCGTCGGCGTTCTCGTCGTCGTCGACCGGATAGCCGTTGTTGTTGCGCTGGCTTTGGTAGTTGTTGCCGCCGCCGTTGCCACCACTGTTGCCCGGATTGCCACCGCCGCCACCCTGGCGCTGCTGGTTGCGCTCATTGCGCCGGCGCCGGCCGCGACCTTCGCGTTCGGCGTTGTTGGGGTTATTCGGGTTGTTCGGGCTATTCGGGTTATTCGGATTGCTGTGGCGGTTCTGCGGCTGGTTCGGGTTTTCGACCCGGCTCATCTGCTGGTTCTGGCCGCCCTGCGGCTGGCCATTACCGTTGCCGTCGCGGGCTTCGTTCTGCGGCGGACGCGCCTCATTGCCCTGTTGCGGATTGCCTGGCTGGCTGGCTGGCGGCTGGCTGTTGAGCTGGAGCTCAGCCTGCGGCGCCGGCGAAGGGCTGGGTACCGGTGCCGGGGTGGGCAAGGGAGGAAGTGCCGGCACGGGCGCCGGCGGACGGGCCGCGGCGGGTGCGCGAGCCGGGGCGGGCGCGCTCGTCTCTACCGCGGGTGCTTCTGCGGCGGGTGCCTTTCGGCGAGTACGGGGACGCGGTTCGGTCGCAGGCGAGTCGCCGGCGCCCTTGGCGTCGTTGGGATTTTTGGTTTCGATATCAGACACGGGCAAACCTCACGGGGCGCCGTTGAAGAAAAAATGGGAGAGGGTTCGCAGCATGGGGGACAAGGCATGTCCCGGCGAACCTCTGAAGCCTAGCATCGCGTGAGGCGCGGCGTAAAGCGCCTCACGCGGCGGCTTGGTGGAACCGTACAGCGAAACGATCAGATGGACTTGTCGATGAACTGGGTCAGCTGGCTCTTGCCCACGGCGCCGATCTGGGTGCCGGCGACCTTGCCATCCTTGAAAATCATGAGGGTGGGAATGCCGCGAACGCCGAACTGGCGCGGGGTCTGCTGATTCTCGTCGATGTTGATCTTGACGATCTTAAGCTTACCTTCGTACTGGCCAGCCAACTCATCGAGGACCGGGGCAATGGATTTGCAGGGGCCGCACCACTCCGCCCAGAAGTCGAGCAGGACCGGGGTGTCGGAATCGAGAACTTCTGTCTGGAAGGCAGCGTCGCTCGTATGGGTGATCTTGTCGCTCACCGTGATCTCCAAAAGGGGGTGAAAGGGGGTTGACGACCGTGACGCCAGCATCGGCTACACTAAGGAGCCCCATGTCGCGGGTCCAACCGGAACCGAAGGTCTTGGCTATTGCAGCCGGTGGCCCTCATTCCAACGCAACTAGGGGCGCGATACAAGCGATTCAAGGGCGCCGACGGGATGGCTTCCGTTGACATAGGTGAACAGGCTCGGCGCAGAGCCCCTTCACCTATGCCAGCGGGAGTCGTCGGGTCGCGCGCCGCCGCCTCCGGCCATCGTGCGCCGGGCGCGTCGTACGGCCGCCGGCATGGCACCGGCCGCCCCCGACTCTCCCGTGACGCCGGCCGGATCCCCCACCGTCCCGCGGCTCCTTCTGTTGCCGCCGGGCCGCTGCCGCGCATTTGCGGCGCGAGACTTCCAGGTCACCCACCCATCATGTCCCAAACCGTTCTCACCGACGTCTTCTACGAAAACTTCGACCTTCATCCGCTCCTCCAGCAGGGCCTTGCCGCCGCCGGCATCACCCGTATGACCCCGATCCAGGCGCTCACCCTCCCGGTCGCCCTGCTTGGCCGCGACGTGGCCGGCCAGGCGCAGACGGGCACGGGCAAGACCTTCGCCTTCCTGGTCGCGCTGATGAACCGCCTGCTCAACAACCCGGCCGCGCCGGACCGCAAGGACGCCGATCCCCGCGCCTTGATCATCGCGCCGACGCGTGAGCTGGCGATCCAGATCGAGAAGGACTTCCAGGTCATCGGCAAGGCCACCGGCCTGCGCAGCGCCCTGATCTACGGCGGCGTCGACTACGACAAGCAGCGCCAGCAGCTGCGCGATGGCTGCGACATCATCATCGCCACGCCGGGTCGCCTGCTCGACTACTACAAGCAGGATGTCTTCGGCTTCGGCAGCGTCGAAGTCATGGTCATCGATGAAGCCGATCGCATGTTCGATCTCGGCTTCATCAAGGACGTGCGCTTCATCTTCCGTCGCCTGCCTGYCCGGGAAAAGCGCCAGGTGCTGCTGTTCTCCGCCACCCTCAGCCATCGCGTGCTGGAGCTCGCCTACGAGCACATGCACGAGGCCGAGAAGATGGTCGTGGAGACGGAGAATGTCACCGCCGACCGTGTGCGCCAGGTCGTCTACTTCCCTTCCAAGGAAGAGAAGCTGCCGCTGCTGCTCAACCTGCTCGAGGAGAGCAAGACCGAGCGCAGCATCATCTTCGTCAACACCAAGGCCGCGGCCGAGCGTGTCACGGACCGTCTCAAGCGCCACAACTTCCGCGTCGGCGCCATCTCCGGCGACGTGCCGCAGGTGAAGCGCCAGAAGCTGCTGCAGCGCTTCCAGGACGGCCAGATCGACCTGCTCGTCGCGACCGACGTGGCCGCCCGCGGCCTGCACATCCCGGCCGTCAGCCACGTGTTCAACTACGACCTGCCGCAGGATGCCGAGGACTACGTCCACCGCATCGGCCGTACCGCGCGCCTGGGCGCCGAGGGTGATGCGGTCAGCTTCGCCTGCGACCTGTACGCCATGGGCCTGCCGGACATCGAGACCTACATCAACCAAAAGATTCCGACCGCCTCCATCGAGGCCCGGATGCTGGTGATGCCCGCCCCGCGCCCGCGCGCCGACGGCGTGCAGGACGAAATCGACGATCCGAACGACAACGACGGCCACATCCCGACCCGCGGCGCGCCGCCAGAGAAGGGTGGCCGCAGTGGCAGCCGTGATGGCGGCCGTGGCGGTCCGCGGTCCGGTGAGCGCTCCGGCAGCCGCGAGCGTTCGGGCAGCGCCGAACGCCGTCCGCGCACGCCCCGTCCCGACGCGCCCGTCGTCGCCACCGGCGCCGCGCCTGTCGAAGTGCCGATGAAGACGGTTGTCGTCGCCGAGACGGTCGCCGATCTCCCGGCCGCTGCAGAGGCTATGGCCGCCGATGGCGCACCGAAGAAGCGTCGCCGTCGCGGTGGCCGTGGTCGCGGTGCCCGCGAGGGCGCCGAGAATGGCAACGGTGCTGGCGGCACCCCGACGAACGTTCAGGGTGAAAAGCCGAACGGCTCTGCAGCGCCGCGCCAGACCGCCGAGGGGCAGGGCAATCCGAACCGCCGCCCGTCGCGTCAGGTGGCGGCTAACCGTCCGTCGGCCAGCGGCCCGGCTCCGGTTGCCTCGGGCGGCCAGGAAAAGGTGGGTTTCTTCCGCCGCATCGGTCGTCTGTTCGGCGGTAGCTAAGAGCTCGCCGATGAATCGGCTCCTGCACAGAGCGCGGGCCCCCGGGCGAGCGCAGGCCCCCGGGGTTTCGGGGCTTCTTGTGGGAGCCGCTTCAGCGGCGACGGCCCTGTAGGAGCCGATTTATCGGCGATCAGCGCGAAGCGCGACCCAGCCACCGCAAAACCCACACCACTTCCCTTATCCTCTGGGGTTCAACGGGCCAACGGGTAACGCGGTGATCGGTTTCGATCTGGTGAGTAAACGGTACGAGGGCGATCACCAGGCCCTTACCGATGTGTCGTTCAGTGTCGAAGCCGGCGAGATGGCCTTTGTCACCGGTCACTCCGGCGCGGGCAAGAGCACCCTGCTCAAGCTGTTGGCCATGATCGRGCGCCCGACCAACGGCGTCGTCACCCTCGACGGCCAGAAGCTCAATACCGTCCGTCCCTCCGATATCCCGCGCATCCGTCGCAAGCTGGGCATGGTTTTCCAGGACCACCGGCTGCTGATGGATCGCACCGTCTTTGCCAATGTGGAACTGCCATTGGTGATCGCCGGCGTGGCGCCGGCCGACCGTGGGCGTCGCGTGCGCGCGGCCCTGGAGAAGGTCGGCCTGCTCAGCTATGAGAAGCAGCTGCCCGGTTCCCTTTCCACGGGCGAGCAGCAGCGCGTCGGCATCGCCCGCGCCATCGTGGCCAAGCCCGCCGTGCTCATTGCCGATGAACCGACAGGCAACCTCGATCCGCAGCTGGCCATGGAAATCATGGGTCTGTTCGCCGAATTCCAGCAGGTCGGGACCGCGGTTCTTGTCGCCAGCCACGACCTCATGCTGATCAAGCGAATGAAAAAACGCGTCGTCGTCCTCGACCACGGCAAGCTGGTTGCCGATGTCCCCGCCACGGAGGTGGTATGAACGCCGTTCGCGAACAGCGCCGTCAGCCCGAGCCGGAAAAGACGCGTCGCAGCGGCCCTCGTCACGTGAGCGCCTGGCGCGAGCACCACGTGTGGAGCCTGTCTATCAGCCTGCGTCGCCTGGGTGCCCGGCCGCTTGGCACCTTGCTGACGGTCGCCGTCATGGGCGTGGCGCTGGCCCTGCCGTTGGCCTTCTACCTGCTGCTGGGCAATGTTCAGCGGATGGGCGATGCCCTCGGCCGGAACCAATCCATCAGTGCGTTCATGAAGCCCGGGCAGAACGGTGCCATGGCGGAGACCGCCGCCTCGGCCCTGCGTGGTCGCCCCGAGGTCGCCGAAATCGTCGTGCGCACGCCGAAGGATGGCCTCGACGAGCTGGCGGAAGTGCAGGGGTTCTCCGGATCGCTGCAGTCGCTCGATGTGAATCCGCTCCCGTACGTTCTATCGGTGCAGCCGAAGCCGGGTCTGCCGGTCGAGCAGGTCGACCGCCTGGTCGAGGCCATGAAGGCGACACCGGGTGTCGACATGGTCCAGGACACGGGCGCCTGGCGACAGCGCCTCGATGCGCTTCTCGGCGTGGGAAGCCGGGCGGTTTCCCTGCTGGCCCTGCTCCTGGGTATTGCCGCTCTCCTGGTGGTCGGTAACACCATTCGTGTGGATATCCAGAGCCGTAGCGCCGAAATCGGCGTGCTGCTCCTCATCGGCGCCAGTCGCCCCTTCGTTCGTCGACCCTATCTTTATGCAGGCATCTGGCTCGGCTTGCTCGCGGGGATACTGGCCGTGGTCCTGGCTGTCGTCCTCGAACTGGCCATGGCCGGTCCAGTGGGGCGCCTCACTGCTGCCTACGACGGCAGTGTCAGTTTCGGCGGACTCCCCGCATGGCTGCTGCTTTCGGTACCCTTCGCTTCGGCGTTGCTTGGGTGGCTGGGCGCGCGGCTCGTCAGCGCTCGGCAAATTCGCCGCGCGGCGATGGCCTGAAGGGGAGACAGGGGTGGGATCTCACATCGGTTCGGGTGTCGCCGGCGCTGCGCCGCGAATCCTGTTGGTCGACGGCTCCAAAGTCGTTCGCCAGCTGATTTCGCGCGTGGTCGCGGCCGAAGTGCCGGGTGTCGAGATCATCGGCGTGGCCACGGGCGCCGAAGCGCAGTCCGAACTGCAACGCGGCGTCTTCGATTTCGTCACTGTCGCCCTGCGCCTGCCGGATATGGATGGCCTCGACGTCGCCCGTTTCGTTCGCGAGTCCGCTCCGCAGATCTACATGCCTATCGTCGTCGTCTCGGGCGACGTCGAAGCGCGCCTGCACAAGCGCGAGTTGGGTGAGTTCGTCACCGACTACTTCGACAAGTCGCTGGGTTTCGGCGCGCTCGCGGAATTCATTCGTGGCTATGTTCGGCCCGAAGGCGGTGCCGAGGGCGACGTGTTGTACGTCGAGGACAGTCGCGTGGTCGCATTGGCCACGCGTCGCATGATGGAGAAGTACGGACTCACCGTCCGTCACGTGATCAGTGCCGAAGATGCCATCGCGTACCTGCATGAAGCCAGGTCGCGTGGTGAGGTGGGCGCCGACATCGTGTTGACCGACGTGAGCCTCAAGGGAGAACTCACCGGTGGGGATCTCGTCGAGTGCATTCGCAACGAATTCGGCTACGGGAAGGGGCAGCTGCCCACCCTGATCATGACCGGTGACGAGAATCCGGCGAACCAGGCCGCGCTGCTGCGCGCCGGCGCCAACGATCTCGTCGAGAAACCTGTCGAGGAGAAGCTGCTGATCACGAAGCTCCTCTTCCAGCTGCGCGTTGCGCTGCACCTTCGCGAAAGGGCTGCCGGTTGAACGAGCGCGTGCGACTGGAAGCCTCGTGGAAGCAGCGGATCGGCGACTACCTTGATCGGCCGGAGATGCTGGCGCTGTCCCAGTTCCTGCGTGAGGAAAAAGCGCACGGCAAAGACATCTATCCACCTGGGCCGGACATCTTCAATGCCTTCGAGCACACGCCCTTCGACAAGGTGCGCGTAGTCATCCTCGGGCAGGATCCGTATCACGGCCCCGGTCAGGCGCACGGCTTGAGCTTTTCGGTGCGCCCGGGCGTGCGCGTGCCGCCGTCGCTGCAGAACATGTTCAAGGAGATTGAGGGTAGCCTCGGTATTCCGCGCCCCGAACATGGATGCCTGACGCCGTGGGCCGACCGCGGAGTGCTCCTGCTCAACGCCGTGCTCACCGTGGAAGCGGCACAGGCCGCCTCGCATCAAGGCAAGGGCTGGGAAGGTTTCACCGACGTGGCGATCGATGCATTGAATCGCCAGCGCGAGGGACTCGTATTCCTACTGTGGGGAAGTCATGCGCAGAAGAAGGGCCAGCTGATCGACGGCAATCGCCATCTGATCCTGCGCAGCGTGCATCCGTCGCCGCTATCCGCGCATCGCGGCTTCCTTGGTTGTGGCCACTTCGCCAAAGCGAATGCGTACCTCGAATCACGGGGTGAAGCGCCGATAGACTGGTCGCTGCCGCCGCGCTCCGAGCTCTGAAGAAAGCATTCTGCAGAAGTGACAAAGCCCGCGAGCCGAAGCTCGCGGGCCAGTTTAGGATCCGAGGCGCTTGTCATCGCGCATTCGGCCTGCCGCGGCTGCCACCCGAAGGTCTCACCGAGGTCTTGAGGTCGGGCGAACCGACTGACGGGTGCAAAGTTAGATGTCCACGGGTTTCGGGTCAACGACCCAGCGATCGATACTTCGATTTTTCAGAAAACTTCGAAGATATAAGCAAGTGCTTGCCGGATGCGGTGTAGCGTCTGTGCATCGATCTCGGCGGAACGGTATCTGAGCCTCCCATCGTGATGACGCGCGTCGGCCATGCTGAGCCGCTCGAGACTGACGGTGGTCACCATGTCGCACTTGGCCCAACGATCCCCCGTCTTCTCTCTCCATAACGGGCCGAGCCTTCACCATCTCGGCGCCCACTGCAGTGCCCGGCGATGGGAATCGACAGATCGCCAGGGTGCCGGCTCGAGGGGAAAAACGCAGTGCCATGTCCCGAGCCTAGGCGGGACGACGCCCCTTTAAAGCCAGCCCTCGGCCCCAATAACTGTAGGCACGACGGCTACATAGCCTCGTCGACGACCCTGCTGCCGCGCCCTCCGCGGCAGGGGAACCGTCTGCCTCCTGAATCCCTTTGGACCCCCTCTGGACATGCCAGGGGTATTTCTGTACCATAGCGTACAGTTAACCGATATGAACTTCGGCATGGCTTAGCACTCTCGCTTCGGGACTGCTAATCTGCACACCAGTTTTCAGGAGGTTCCACACATGTCTCAGGTCCTCGCCACCCGTAACTACGGGCTCCCGAGCGTCGTTGGCAGTCTGGATTCCTACATCTCGGCGGTCCATCGCATCCCGGTGCTCAGCCTTGACGAGGAGCAGTCGCTGGCGCGCCGCTTCCGTGACGACGCCGATCTCGACGCCGCCAAGCAGCTCGTTATGTCCCACCTGCGTTTCGTGGTCCATGTGGCTCGTGGCTACAACGGCTACGGCCTGCAGCTCTCGGACCTCATCCAGGAAGGCAATATTGGCCTGATGAAGGCCGTGAAGCGCTTCGACCCGGATCAGGGCGTTCGTCTGGTCAGCTTTGCGGTGCATTGGATCCGTGCCGAAATGCACGAATTTATCCTGCGTAACTGGCGCATCGTGAAGGTCGCTACGACCAAGGCCCAGCGCAAGCTGTTCTTCAACCTGCGCAAGAGCAAGAAGCGCCTGGGTTGGATGAATGCCGAGGAAGTCCGCGTGGTTGCCCAGGACCTGGGCGTGCCCGAGGCGACGGTTCGCGAGATGGAATCGCGCCTGTCCGGCCGTGACGTTGGTTTCGAGGCTCCAGCCGACGCCGATGACGATGACAAGCCGGCCCCGGCCGCCTTTCTTGTCGACGAAGGTGCGGATCCGTACGACAACCTTGCCGAAGAAGACGCGAGCAAGAACCAGATGGGCGCGCTGTCCTCGGCGCTCGGCAACCTGGATGCCCGCTCGCGTGACATCATCCAGCGCCGCTGGCTGGCTGAAGACAACAAGGCCACGCTGCAGGAT